>NZ_BAAAYN010000107.1 GCF_039536245.1 Cryptosporangium minutisporangium
TGGGGCTGCGGCGAGCGGTGGGATCACTCTCGTTGTGATGCAGATCCGTTTTTTTTTTGCACTGGAGTTATCAGGAGTAGCGGTGCACATGGGATCGTGCGATATGCTGGATGGTGGAAGGTCGGAGGGAACGGCAACAACTCACCCCTCCCAGTGAAGGGACGGGTAGTTTGCCGCTCTCGATATGCCGGACGGTGCCAAGGCCATCGATCACGGGGCGCGTCAGTGGAAGAACCCGCGCCTGCGTGACGTATGCGTCTTCGCCGCACCATCTCACCCGTCACGCCACCACATACCGGGAACTGCCGCCAAGGTCTAACTCAACCAATCTAGCCGCGCTACATACGGTTTTTGTGGCAACTCATCAGGTGTCCGCTGTCGATGAAACTCTCTGCGCCGGTAGCGGAACTCTCACGCGTGCGGTCGCCGTCGTCACAGCTCCCCCAACCGCAAACGATTCTCGCAAATACGCAAGTATCTGCAAAAACAGGTTTTTTTCGGGGTTCCTGGGAGACTGTGCTGTTGAAAAACTCTTGAAGAATACAGAAGGCTCATGCAAACTGAATGAACTGGTTTCTGTTGTGGATCTCAACAGTTTCCACAGGAACATTGAGGAGGTCAGAGACCTCAATGAACCCGAAACAGCTCGCCTTCCTGGCGAGCTGTTTTCGTTCTACGCCCACCGACGAAAGATCGCAAGTGCAATAACGAGATTTTTCACGTCTTTACGCTCAAAAAGTAAAAAAACCATGTTTTCCCCTGGCTGAATCCCCAAAAACGCGTGAAATGCGTTTTCAGGATGTTGCATAGCTATGCACAAATACGGCACACGATTTGTTTCGCTCGCCCCAGCCGTCGAACGGGTCAAAATGGCAAGATTTCGTCACTTCTCCGGTCACATCTCCATTGATGGCCCACTCCGAACCCGTGCCGCGCGTTCCTGTACCTCATGTCTGTACCGGGCACGCTCCTGTTCATCCCTTAGCTGTTGTTCGCGATAAATAACCGACTCAAGCGATCCACTTGCCCGGCTAATCTCTGCACCTGCTGACTCAATATCACGACGCGCTCGTTCAGTATCGCGTTGTTCCGTTGCGTAACCTCGTACATCTTCTGCAATTCCGCG
>NZ_BAAAYN010000108.1:0-20789 GCF_039536245.1 Cryptosporangium minutisporangium
GGCCCTGCCAGTAGAGCAACCGTCGCAGCACCAGCCGGGTGCTCGCGACCTCGACCAGGTCGGTCATCGGCGACGTGCCCAGGCCGAGTTCGGCGGCGGTCAGCAGCACCGCCGAGAGCGCCTGCCCGGCGCGGAGCCAGGCTCGCCTGCCGTCCTGGTGCCCCCACAGGATCAGGTACCGGGCGCCGCTGTCGTCGCCGGGTCCGGCCTCCAGACGGCCTTCGACGTCCTCGGCGTAGGGGCGCAGCGGCACCGGACGCGGTGTGCCGGGCACGGTGACGTCGACCGGCAGGCCGGTGGCGGCGCCGGGCTCCCGGTGGGCCCACCGGTTCAGCTCCGCCCGCTCCGCCGGGTCGGCCAGCTCGGTCCTCGCGGCGGCGGCCGCGACGGCGGCCAGCACCGGTACCTGATGCGTCTCGACGACGTGCAGGTGGACGCCGTGCGCGAACGCCGCCCGCGCCAGGCCGGCGATCTGGTCCTCGGTGACCGGGTCGGGGCCGAACGGCCGCCGGTCGGTGTGGCGGCGCAGCGTCGTCTGATAGCGCCAGTAGTCCTCCGCCGCAGCCGGCCGGTACGCGGCCGGGTGGATCGTGGCGAGCAGCTCCGGGTCGTGCGGGTCGGGCAGCAGCTCGACCCGCGCCGGGTAGCCTTCGACGCGCAGCGCGATGAGCGCGTGGTCGAGCGCGGCGCCGCAGCTCACGGTCAGCATCCGGCCCTCCGGGTCGAGGGCGGTGAGCCGGCGCGTCGGGTCGGCGCGCAGGTCGAGCGAGCGCTCGTGGACGATCCAGCGCCATGGCTGGGTGTTGAGCACCGACGGTGCCCGCAACGCCGCGGCCGCCGCCTCGTCGAGAACGGCCTGCAACGGCCGGGTCCTCGGACCGTGCAGAGCAGATGTCTGCATCATGGCTGTCTTCCTCCGGATGAGCGGTGTCGTCGGGGGCGGCGCCGCGGGTTCGACTCGGTCGGTCAGGCGGGCACGGTGCGGGAACCGGACGCGGATCAGCCGTCGGCGCGGACCACGGCGACCGGGCAGGGAGCCCGCCACAGCGCTTGGCGGCTCACCGAGCCGTGCAGGATCCCCGCCAGCCCGCCCCAGCCGTGCGCACCGAGGACGAGGAGATCCGCGCCGGCGGCGTGAGTGAGCAGCGCGGTCGCCGGCGACGACGGTTCGGTGACCGACTGCACGGCGACGTCGGGGTGTTTGTCCGCCCATTCGGTGACCGCGGCCCAGATCGCCGCCTCCTCGGCGCCGGAGTGTCCGTGGCGTCCGGTGGCATGCACCACGACGACCTCGGCGGCACGCCGCTCGGCCGCGTCGAACGCGAAGTCCAGCACCGCGGCGGCCTGCGCCGGTCCGTGCTCGTGGTCGAAGCCGTCGATGCCGACGACGATCCGCTGGGGCGTTCCGGCCGCGGGGGTGCCGTCGTTGACGACGACGACCGGGCAGGGCGCACACGCCGCCAGCTCGACCCCCACCGATCCGATGATCAGCCCGGTCACCGGGTCGAGCCGCCGCGAGCCGATGACCAGCAGCTCCGCGTCCTGGGCCGCCGCGAGCAAAGCCGGGACCGGAGCGCCGGTCTCGAGTTCGGCGGTGATCGGAATTTCCGGCGCGACCGTGCGCGCCCGCTCGGCGGCCGCGGCGAGCAGATCCTCGGCGGCGGCCCGGAGTCCAGAGCCTTCGACGCCGGGCACCGGAGCGGTCGACACCCGCAGCAGCGGCCAGATGAACCCGTGCACGAGCCGCAGCGGGCGGTTCCGGCGCGCCGCCTCCGCGGCGGCCCATTCCACGGCACGGTCGGCCTGCGCTGATCCGTCGGTTCCGACGGCCACGTACTTCTCTTCGGTGAGCATTGATGTCCCCTCTCGCTCTGTCTCCAGCGTGCGCCCCGGAGCATGTCGCCGGCCAGGGTCACTGGGCCGCTCGCTCGGGACCTTGGTCCCGACCGCCGGAGTGAGCCGGTGTCGGCGGGGACGGGCCTAGGGCCCCGGCGGACGGGACCTACGCCTCTGATCCCCGGGCCGTTCCCGATGGAGTCTGGTGTGCCGGAACCACCCCTTCGACCGCATGGACGAGGTGACGTCAGATGGCCACCACTCAGGGCTCGGAACGGACCCGTAGGGCCCCGCACCTGCACAGCCCGCCACCAAGGGCTTCCTCTCCGGCGCCGAAGGCCCCTTCGAGGGCATCTACCACGACCTCGCCGGCATCGCGTTCGCCAACTGGGCCTTCATGCTCGGCCTGCTCGGCATCGGCATCGCCATGACCCTCGGCATCGGCATGCGCATCGCCGGCGTCAGCGGCGCTCTGCTCTACGTCCTCATGTGGACCGCCGCTCTGCCCCCGGCCAACAACCCGATCACCGACGACCACATCCTCGGCGCGCTCATCGTCACCGTCCTGACCCTCCTCGGCGCCGGAAACTACTTCGGCCTCGGCAACCGGTGGCGACAGACCGCCCTGGTCAAGAAGTACCCCTGGCTCACCTGAGCCCCCCGACGCACCGTGGCCCGGCCCGACGGCCGGGCCACTCCCGTGCGTAGGCGCCGCGTCCGCATCCAAATTCGTTTGGTCGGTTCCTGCCGTCGAGATATCGTTCCGAACATGGTGCACACAGGTATCCCCTCGATGAGGCTCCGCTTCCGCCGCTGACGGCGGCGCATCGAGCGACTCTTCTCTCCACGCCCGCCGTTCCGGCCCTCCGCCGGGCGGCTACTTCGGGCTGCCCGGCTCCGTCCCGAGCTGCGGAGCATTCCTGTGCCCATCACTCCTTCTGGTTCTTCCCTTCAGCCTGATCACGACGTCCACGGCCGCCACGATCCGGCCGGTGCCACCGCCTCGGCCGCGATGGATCACGCGATCCCGTCCGAGGGGCACGCGCATCTGCGCGCCGAGGACGTCAGCGTCGTCCTGGGCGGACGATCGGTACTCACCCGCGTGTCGATCACCGTCTCCGCACGATCCCGGTTGGCGATCGTCGGCGAGAACGGCCGCGGCAAAACGACCCTGCTGCACGTGCTGGCCGGTCTGCTGGTCCCCGACACCGGCTCGGTACGCCGCGCGGGAACCGTCGGTCTCGCCGAGCAGACCTTGCCCGCCGGCGCGGGCCTGACCGTCGGCACGCTCACCGCTCAGGCCCTGCGCGGCGCGCACCGGGCGATGAGCGCGCTGGACGAGGCGGCCCGCGACCTCGAGGCGGGCACCGGCGGCGCCGAAGAGCGCTACGCCGACGCACTGGAGCTGGCCACGCGCCTGGACGCCTGGGACGCGGAGCGGCGCGTCGACGTCGCGCTGGAGGCCCTGGACGCGTGCACGGACCGCGCGCGTGAGCTGAGCACCCTCTCGGTCGGACAGCGCTACCGGGTGCGCCTGGCCTGCCTGCTCGGTGCCGGGCACGACGTCCTGCTGCTGGACGAGCCGACCAACCACCTCGACGCCGACGGGCTGGCGTTCCTGACCGAACGGCTCCGGGCCCACCGGGGCGGTCTGGCGCTGGTGAGCCACGATCGGGCCTTGCTGCGCGACGTCGCCCGGGAGTTCCTCGACCTCGACCCCAGCCAGGACGGCACGGCCCAGCTCTACGCCGGTGGTTACGACGGCTGGCAGCAGGGACGTCGCCGGGACCGCGAGGGGTGGGAGCACGCCTTCCGGACCCAGCAGGCCGAGCACCGCCGGTTGGAGACGGCCGTGGAGCAGGCCCGCGACCGGCTGAGCTCCGGTTGGCGTCCTCCCAAGGGAACGGGCAAGCACCAGCGCCAGACGAGGGCGCCCGGGACGGTGCAGGCGCTCAACCGGGCGACCGAAACCTTGCAGGCCCACCGGATCACGGTGCCCGAGCCGCCCCTGTCGATGCGCTGGCCCGACCTGAGCACCCGCAAGGGCGTCCCCCTGCTGGGCGTACAGGACGCGCGGCTCGCCGGACGTCTGACCGCGCCGGTGACGCTGAGCCTCTCCAGCGGAGACCGGCTGCTGGTCACGGGCCCGAACGGAGCGGGCAAATCCAGCCTGCTGTCCGTGCTGGCGGGGAACGCGGAGCCCACCAGCGGCACGGCCGGTCACCTGCCGGCCGTCCGCATCGCCTGGGTGGCGCAGGAAGTGCCCGACTGGCCGGCGGACGCCACCCCCCAGCAGGTGTACGAGCAGCACACCGGCCGCCTGCTCGCCGCCGGCGTCGTTCGGGAGAGTGAGCTGGTGTCGCTCAGCGCGACCGGGCTGCTCGACCGCGAAGCGCTGCGGACGCCGGTGCGCCGCATGTCGCAGGGCCAGCAACGCCGACTCGACCTCGCGGTGCAGCTGGCCGGCCGGCCGAACCTGCTGATCTTCGACGAGCCGACCAACCACCTGTCCGCCGGGCTGGTCGACGAGTTGACGGCGGCGTTGCGGTCCACCCCGGCCGCCGTGGTCGTCGCCACCCACGACCGCCAGCTCCTGGACGACCTGGCCGACTGGCCCCGCCTCCACCTGACGCCGTCCCGAGCGACGACCACGCGGCAGCAGGTGGGCCGATGATCCCCGACCGGTTACGCCCGGCACAGAGCGTTCTGGACCAGCCTGTCGGCGGCGCGTTGCTGCTGGAGGTGGTGCTCGACGGAGTCACCGAGCGCGGCGGACATGGACACGACGGCACTGCGCCGACCGTCGGGGGTGACGCCGGTGACCGTGACGTAACCCCCGTCGCCACCGTCGTGGCTCCAGTAGCCGCCGCCGCAGGGCAGCCGACGGTGCACGAGGCCGAGCCCGTACCGGCCGCCCGGCCAGACCTGCGCGACGTCGGCGCTGACCGGCACCGTCCGCGTCATCTCGGCGAGCTGGGCCGGACGCAGCAGCCCACCGCCGAGCAGGGCGCGGAAGAAGCGGTCGAGGTCCCGGGTGCTGGAGACGAGGGAGTCCGGGTCCCAGGAGACCTGCTCGGTGACGTCCACCAGATCGCCGGGCGCGAACAGTTCGTATCCACGTGCGTGCGGCCGCGGCAGCGTGGACGAGGTCCCCGGCCACGTGGTGTGGTGCAGACCGAGCGGCCGGACGATCCGCTCGGTGATCTCCTGCTGCAGGGACCGGCCGGTGACCCGTTCGACGATCATCGCGGCCACCAGGAACCCGGTGTTCGAGTAGGCCCATCCCCGGCCGGGCCGGAAGTCCAGCGGATGTTCGAGCGCCCGCGCCAGGAGTTGCTCGCGGGTGTGGACGTCGTCGCGCTGCTGGACGTACTCCTCGGGGGAGGTGTAGCCGGGTAGGTCGTCGTGGAGGCCGCTGGTGTTCTGCAGGAGCTGGCGCACGGTGATCCAGCGGCCGTCGTAACCGTTGCCGCGGACGACGCCGGGTAGCCACCGCTCGACGGTGTCGTCGAGGGACAGCCGGTGCTCCCCGACCAGCTGCAGGACAACGGCGGCCTCGAACGCCTTGCGGGTACTCGCGATCCGAAAACGTCCGTCGGAGGGCACCGGGCGCCTCGTGACCCGGTCGGCGACGCCGCTGGTGGCGACGGCGTGTCGACCGTCGGAGCTGGTCACCCGGGCTTGGACGCCGGTCACCCCGAGGGCGCGGATCGCGTCGGTGTCGCGCTGCAACCGGGTGGCGGCGGGGTCGGAGGCGAGCACGGACGCCTCCGCCGGGTCGAGCCCGGTGACCGCGGCGGTGAGGGCCACCAGCCCCGCCGCCGCGGCCAGCACCACGCGTCGCCTCGATACGTTCCTGCGGTTCGATCTCATGGCGATCGACGCTAGGAGTTCCGTCGGCGCGGACCGCTACCCCGCACCACCGGATTCGGGATACAGCTGGCTGTAGTGCCACGTCCGGCGGCCACCAGGCAGACTGACGCCGTGTCACCGAACGTGGAAGAGCACCCCGTGACGTCGGGTCGACGCTGGGTGCAGGTGTGGCGCAGCGGGGTCTACCTACTGGTCTCGCTCGCCTCCGGGATCGCCACCGTGCTCGCGCTGCCGGTGCTGTGGTACCCGGGGCTCGCCCGACGCTGGGCGAACTGGCACCGGAACCGCGCCGGCCGACTGCTCGGAATCCCGTTGGAACCGCGTCCCGCGCTGCGCGCCTCGGGACGCCGAGCCTGGACCGATCCGGCCACCCCCCGCGACCTGCTCTGGCTGCCGGTGAACGCCCTGACCGGTTTCGCGCTCGGCGTGCCCACCCTGCTGTGCGTGGGCAACCTGGTGCCCGGCGCGGTCGGCACCGCACTGTGGTGGGCGTTCAGCCCGGAGGATCGGCCACGGCTGTTCGTCGAGGTCGCGGTGACCGGCTGGGCGACCGCCCTCACCCTCGGTCCACTGCAGATCGTCCTGCTCGTGACGCTGGCGTATCTGTGTTTTCCGCCGGTCGCCCGGGTGCACGCCCGGATCTGCCTGGCGGTGCTGTCCCACTCGGCGGCCGAAGACCTCGCCGACCGGGTCGAGGTGTTGACCCGCACCCGGGCGGACGTGCTCGACGCGCACGGCGCGGAGCTGCGCCGGATCGAACGCGACCTGCACGACGGCACCCAGGCCCGGCTGGTGGCGATCGCGATGCGGCTGGCCGTGGCCCGGCAGGCCTTCTCCGACGTCCCGCGGAACGACCAGTTCGTCCAGGATCTTCTCCGGGACGCCCACGAAGGAACCGAGGAGGCGATGACAGAACTACGCGAGGTGATCCGAACGGTCTATCCGCCGATCCTCGCCGACCGTGGCCTCGCCGGTGCCCTGACCGCGGTGACCACCCGCTGCGTCATCCCGACCCGGCTGGAGACCGGCGACCTCGAGGACGTACCCGCGGCCGTCGAGGCCGTCGTCTACTTCGCCGTCGCGGAGGCACTCACCAACGTCGCCAAGCACAGCGGAGCCACCACGGCCGGTGTGCGCGTGGACCGAACGGCGGACCGCTTGTCGGTCGTGATCACCGACGACGGCGCAGGCGGCGCCGACCCCCGGCGGGGCACCGGCATCGCCGGAATCCGTCGCCGGGTGCTCGCGCTGGACGGCACCGTCGATCTCGACAGCCCGGCGGGCGGGCCGACCACCATCACCCTGGAGCTGCCGTGCGGGTCGTGATCGCCGAAGACAACGTGCTGCTCTCCACCGGGCTGGAGCTGCTGCTCGGCCGCGCGGGATTCCAGATCGCCGCCATCGCCGAGGATGCGGACGCCTTCCTCACCGCCGTGCGGGAACACCGCCCCGACGTCACGATCGTCGACGTCCGGTTGCCGCCGTCCTTTCGCGACGAGGGCATCCGCGCCGCCCTGCAGGCCCGTCGCGAGCACCCCGGCCTGCCGGTGCTGGTGCTGTCGCAATACGTCGAGCAGCAGTACGCCGCCGAACTCCTCTCCACCACCGGCGGCGGTGTCGGCTACCTCCTCAAGGACCGGGTCAGCCGAGTGGACGAGTTCGTCGACGCGCTGCGCCGCGTCGCCGCCGGTGGGACCGCCATGGACCCCGAGGTCATCGCGCAACTCGTCCAGCGCGCCGGCGACCCGATCGCCGCCCTCACCCCACGCGAACGGGAGGTGCTCGGGCTGATGGCGCAGGGGCACGACAACAACGCGATCGGCGCCCAACTCGTCATCACCGACAACGCGGTGCACAAGCACATCGGCAACATCTTCGCCAAGCTCGGCCTCGCGGTGACCGACAGCGGCCACCGCCGCGTCCTCGCCGTCCTCGCCTACCTCAACGCGGCCGGCCAGATCAGCCGCAGCTGACCCAACCAGCGGCCGGCTCGAGCCGGGATAGGTGCACCCTTTGACCCGTTACAGCCTGCATTGGTGCACACGCGCTTGAGCAGCCCGACCCGTGTCGGACCCGGTGGACGTTCGTGGACACCGCACCAGCGGCGGCTGCGATCCTGCGGGACTGCTGCCCGGACGAGTCGAGCCATGAGTCTCCGTACCAGGCCGGGTTCGGCTAGAACAGCCAGCGCGCCACGATCCACGCTCCGTGGAGCGTGCCGAGCAGGAACAGTCCGACCACGATCACCAGCAACCCGGCCACCGCCGCGCAGCCGAGCGCCTCCAGCCAACCCCCCGAGTCCTCGCCCTCCGCGCCGTTCCCGCTCCAGCAGAGGTCGGAGTAGCGCACCGGGGCTCCGTGCCGCTCCTCGGCGGCCGCGCGCAGTGCGGTCAGCCGCTGAACCGCCGTGGGGGTCGACGCGGCCTCCTCGTCGGCCGGCCACCCGAGCACCCGCATCCGTTCGCGTGGATCCGGTGTCGCGCGCTCGAACGCGGCGGTCTCCGTCGCGTCGCGGTGGTCGGAGAGGTACGCCCAGCGACCCGCCTGCACCAGATTGCCCTGCGCCCGGTAAGCCTCGGCGAGCTGGGCGCGGATCTCCAGGTCCAGCGGGAACGTGCCCGCCAGCCCTCGGAGCCGCTGCGTCGCCATCGGAACCGAACCGGACGCCAGCTCCGCCCGGGCCCGCGCGAGCGTGACATCCCGTGGCACCGGCGACCCCTCCTCGGTCCGGGCGCCGAGCGCGGCCACCGTCTCCGCGGAAAAGCCTAGGTCACCGCCGGTCGTCGGCCGGGGGCGGTGCCGTGCGACCCGGGTCGGGACGCCGAACTGCGAGCGCGTTCCTCCGGCACCCGGTAGGGAGGACCCATGACCTACGAGATTCGTCCGATCGGAGTCATCGAGTCGCCGCTGGTGGATCCGGCGAGCGCACCGAAGCAGGGCGTGGAGGGCGGCCCCGAAGCATGGCTGACGTTCGAGCCCGCGATGGCCGACGGTCTCCGCGATCTGGCGGTGGGCGACGAGGTGTTCGTCCTGACCTGGCTGCACCTCGCCGACCGATCGGTACTGGCCGTGCATCCGCGTGACGACCCGCGGATCCCGCTGACCGGCGTCTTCAGTACCCGCTCCTCCGACCGGCCCAACCCGATCGGCCTGCACCGCGTCCGGGTACTCGCGGTCGACGGGCTCCGGGTGCGGGTAGCCGATCTCGAGGCCGTCGACGGCACCCCGATCGTCGACCTGAAACCGGTCCTGGACGCGGCGCGCTAGGGCGGCCGTCGGCTAGGCCCCGGCCGCCTCGGCTATCCCTGGGCTGCCACCAGGAACAGCGGCACCGCGACGAAGATCCGGTCGGCACGCGCGCGCTCGGCCTGCTCGGCGAGCCAGCTCTCCTCCTCGGCGATCCGGTGCAGCAGGGCGAGCGCGGTGTCGTCGGTGAACACGCCGGTGTGCACCTCGACGACCGGGTCGGTGAACCCGGCGTCGAGCAGAAGGTTGCGGTACCTGCGGGCGACGCGCGGCGACGGCAGCGTCTGTGCCTTCGCGTGGATCAGCCGGCGGGTGGTCTCCGGGTCGTCCGAGTCGACGACGATCGTGTCCCAGTCCTGGCCGAGCAGCACCGCCCGGCCGCCCGGCGCGAGTACCCGGCGGGCCTCGGCCACGGCCCGCACCGGATCGTCGAGCGTGTGCAACACCTTGTCCGCGCGGTAACCGGAGACCGACCCGCTCTCCAGCGGCAGCGCGCAGGCGTCACCGACGTGGAACTCGCCGGCCGGCCAGCGCTCCTGGGCCACGGCGATCATCTGAGGGTCGAGGTCGACGCCGATCGCGCGGGCCCCGCGCTCGGCCATTTCGGCGACCGCGCGGCCACCGCCGCAGCCGGCGTCGACCACGGTTCGGCCGGTGAGGTCGCCGAGCAACTCGTAGGAACGCGTGCGCAGCCGGACGGCCATGGGCTGGGCGTCGACGGCATCGAGGACAGCAAGCAAAGTGGACATGCCCGCCATGCTCCGACTTCAAGTCGACCTGAAGTCAAGGGCGATCGGCGCCCGCTACCGCTGTGCGGTGGCGGTTCCGGGCGGGCTCACCGCACCGTGGACGCGGGCGAACGCGGTGAAGGTCGGGGCGTCCGCCTGGCGGTCGAGGACGGCGAACACCACGTCGTCGAACCAGGGCTGTGCTCGTAGGGCGGCCGCGAAGGCGGTCGCGACCTCGGCGGGGTCGTTGCCGAACACTCCGCAGCCCCACGCGCCGAGCACGATCCGGCGGTGGCCGTGCGCGGCGGCGATCGCCAGGATCCGGGTGGCGCGCCGGGTCAGTACGGCCCGGAGATCGGGAAGGTACTCGGGCTGGGTACGCGCCATCGCGCCGCGGTTGGGAGCCGCGGCGGTCAGGAAGGACACCGGAAACGGATCAGCGAGCAGACGCGCGTCGTCGTCCCGGAACACCGGCACGGCCGGTGAGTAGATGACCCGGTCGCTGTAGGTGAGTTCGGGGTGGGAACGGTGATAGGCGTAGAATTCGTCGGCCGCGCGGAGGCAGGGGTAGAGCGCCGAACTGCGGGCCAGGCTCTCCTCCTGCGCCTGCGCGCCGTTCAGGAAACCCCCGCCGGGGTTCCGCGCGGACGCGAACACCAGACACGCCACCGCGCCCCCGAGCCGACGGGCGGCCGCGAGACTCGACTCGTTCGTGACCTGAACTCTCGGACTGACGGCGGAGACCGGCGCGGCCACGGTCACCGATTCCTCCGGCAGGTACAGGCGGGTTGCCTCCACCGCTCGGGCGACCTGCTCACCGAGGACCACCTCACCGTCGGGTGTCCGGTAGTTCCCGCGCTCGATGATCTCCACTGTCTCGCGGGCGATCGCCCGCAGCCGGCTACTCACGCGGCCATCATCGCGGGTGCCGTCCGTGCATCGCGATACCGCCGCCCGGCCGGATCGCCCGCCAGAATCCCCGGAGAAATCCTCGGGGACGGTGTCGGATCCCGTCGAGGTGTTCGTCGCACAGGTGAGTGGCCGCCACGAGGAGGGACCCACGATGCAGTATCTGGTTTCCGTGATCCACGACCAACCCACGTTGGCCACCCCGGAGGAGGAGATCGCGACGACCGCTTTCAACGAGCGGCTGAAGGCCGACGGCCACTGGGTCTTCGCCGGTGGCCTCGCCTCGCCCAGCGCGGCCACCGTCGTCGATCACCGAGGGGAGGAGGCGATGTTCACCGACGGCCCCTACCTGGAGTCGAAGGAGTACCTCGCCGGCTTCTGGGTCCTCGAGGCCCCTGACCTCGACGTCGCGCTCGCGCTCGCCGCCGAGGGATCGAAGCACTGCAACCGGAAGGTCGAGGTACGGCCGTTCCGATGAGCGCAATCGACGTTCAGGACGCGATCACCCGTGCCCACCACGAGGAGTGGGCGCGGGTGGTCGCCGGGCTGGCCAGGCGGTTCGGGGACCTCGACATCGCCGAGGAGGCGGCGGCCGAGGCGTTCGTGATCGCCGTCGAGCGGTGGCCGACCGACGGGGTACCTCCCAACCCCGGTGCCTGGCTGACCACCACCGCCAACCGCAAGGCCATCGACCGCATCCGGCGTGAGAGCAAGCGCGACGACAAGCACCGAGAGGCTCGGATGGTGTCCGACGACGATCCGCTCGAGCCTCTCGGCGCAGTCGAGGACGAACGGCTCCGGCTGCTGTTCACCTGCTGTCACCCGGCGCTGGGGCGGGAGGCGCGGGTCGCGCTGACGCTGCGTCTGGTCGGCGGTCTCACGATGCCCGAGATCGCCCGAGCCTTCCTGGTCCAGGAGAGCGCGATGGGGCAGCGGATCACCCGCGCGAAGGCGAAGATCAAGGCCGCGCGCATCCCCTACCGGGTGCCGTCCGCGGAGGACCTTCCGGCCCGCGTCTCCGGAGTCCTCGCCGTCCTCTTCCTCGTCTTCAACGAGGGTTACCTGGCCACAGGGCCGGACGCCGATCCCGTCCGCCACGACCTGACCGCCGAGGCGATCCGGCTGACCCGGCTCATCCGTGAGCTCCTCCCCGACGACGGTGAGGTGGCCGGGCTGCTGGCGCTGATGCTCCTCACCGAGGCCCGCCGCACCGCCCGGGTCTCGGCGCGGGGCGAACTGGTCGCGCTCCCCGAGCAAGACCGGAGTGCCTGGGACGCCGCGCTGATCGCCGAGGGACAGCAGCTGGTCCGCGAACGCCTCGCCACCGGAGCGCCTCCGGGCCGGTACCAGATCCTCGCCGCGATCAATGCCGTGCACACCTCCGCCCGCGACGTCCGCGATACGGACTGGTGCCAGGTCGTCGCGCTCTACGACCAGCTCGTCCGGCTCGATCCCTCGCCGATCGTCGCGCTGAACCGGGCCATCGCGGTCGCCGAGCTCGACGGCCCGGAGGTCGCGCTCGCGGCCGTCGACCGCCTCCGGGACGAGCTGGCCGGCTACCACGCGTACCACGTGACGCGCGCCGACCTGCTGCGCCGGCTGGGTCGCGGCCGGGAGGCGCGCGCGGCCTACGACGCAGCACTGGCCCTGGCGGGCAACACCGCCGAGACCGCCTACCTGACCCGCCGCCGCGACCAGCTGGGAGAGTCCCCGTCGACAGACGACGACCGGTAGCGGAAAGCGCAATGATGAGCGCATGCCGCCACCCGTCGAGGCGCAGGTCATCGCCCGTGCGTTCCACGACGATCCGATGTTCACGTTCATCGAGCCGGCGGCCGACCGACGGCGACGCGTGCTGCCCTGGTTCTTCCGCTCCGCGCTCCGGCTGGGCGCTCAGCGCGGCCGGGTGGACGTCGATCCCGGCCGCGCCGCGGTGATCTGGTTGCCGCCGGGAACGTCCCTCGGCCCCGGCGCGATGCTGCGATCCGGCCTCGCGCTGGCGCCCGTGCGCCTGGGCCCGGCGTCCTTCCGCCGATTTCTCCGGCTCACCTCGGCCTTCGAGAGAGCGGCCGCGCCGGTGCACGGAACGACGTTCTGGCACCTGTTCATCCTCGGCGTGGACCCGGCCGACCAAGGCCGCGGTATCGGCGCGCGGCTCGTCGCCCCGGTCCTCGCCCAGGCCGACGCCGCGCAGCAACTGTGCTATCTGGAGACGCTCAGCGAGCGGAATCTCGCGTTCTACCAGCGCCTCGGATTCACCGTGGCCGGACACGTCACCGACGCCGGCCTGCCGGAATTCTGGATGATGACCCGCCGACCGCGCAGTAGCGACGCCGACTGACGTCTCCGCCGACGCGCTGAGGCGGACCGGTGCCGCTTCGCTCCCCTCCTCACGGAGAGGAGCGAAGCAGGTCTCACAGTCGCGCGCCGTTGACCACCAGCGTCACGTCCACGTTGCCGCGGGTGGCGTTGGAGTACGGACACGCCCTGTGCGCCGCCCGGACCAGTTCGACGGCGCGCTCGCCGGGAACCGACGGCAGCGCAACCTGCAGCTCGACGCCGAGCCCGAACCGATCGCCGTCGAGCGCGATCAGCGAGACCGACGAGTCGATCTGCACGTCGTCCGCGTCGACGCCGAGGCCCTGCCCGACCAGGGAGATGGTCGAGGCGAAACAGGCGGCGTACCCGACGGCGAAGAGCTGCTCGGGGTTGGTGCCCTCGCCGCTCCCGCCCAGCTCCTTGGGCTGCTCCAGCTCCACCTCGAGCCGTCCGTCGGACGTGCGCCCGCGACCGCTCCGTCCCCCGACGACGTGCGCGTCCGCCGTGTAGAGCGCCTGGCTCATCGTGAACTCCCTTCGTTGGTTACCTGAACAAGAACCTGGCACTTCAAAATCAGGAAGTCAATGGTCTAGGGTCGGAGCACACCGCACGGAGGAAGGGTCAGTTATGACTACGTTCGTTCTCGTCCATGGCGCCTGGCACGGCCCGTGGGCCTGGGATCGGGTCGTCCCGCTCCTGCACGCCGCCGGAGCACGCACGCTCGCCCCGGACCTCAGCGCGCCCGGCGACCGCGGACTCCGCGACCACGTCGAAACCGTCGTCGCCACGCTCGCGGCCCTGGACACCCGCGCCGATGAGGTCGTCCTCGTCGGGCACAGCTACGCCGGCCTGGTCGTCCGGGAAGCCGCCGACGCGCGCCCCGACGCCGTCGACCACGTCGTCCTGGTGGACGGCTGGGCCGGGCACGACGGCGCGAGCCTGGTCAGCTTGGCTCCGGACGCGTTCGGGCAGGCCGTCCGTGCGGCGGCCGAGGCGCTCGGGGACGGCTGGCGTATTCCGGCTCCACCCCCGGTGGCGTTCGGCATCGACGACGACGGCGACGCCGCCTGGCTGGCTGCGCGACTGAGCCCACAGCCGCTCCGCACGTTCACCGAGCCCACGCGGTTGACCGGCGCTGTCGACCGGATCCCCGGCACGGCCCTCTGCTGCCGGCCGGAGACCTACCCGTTCGAGCGGTTCGGCGACGAGGTGGGCTACCGCACGCTCGCACTCGACGGCCCGCACGACGTGATGCTCGCTCGTCCGGAGCCGCTCGCCCGGATGCTCCTGGACACCAGGTCCTTCAAGAACCGGAAGCGTGCTGTCTAAGGTGAGGAAGTGGACCAGCGAACCTACAGCCAGTACTGCGCGACCGCGCGCACCCTCGACCTCATCGGCGAGCGCTGGACGCTGCTGCTGATCCGCGAGCTGCTGACCGGTCCGAAGCGGTTCGGGGATCTGCAGGCCAGCTTGCGCGGCCTCGGCACCGGGCTCCTGGCCGCTCGCCTGAAGCATCTGGAGCGCGAAGGGCTGGCGCACAAGATCACGCTCCCGCCGCCCGCCCGCACCCCCGCCTACGCCCTCACCGAGGCCGGCGAGGAGCTGGCCCCGGCGATCCTGTCGCTCGCCCGGTGGGGTCTGAAGTGGGCGATGGGAGAACGGCGTGAGGCCGAGACGTTCCACCCCGGCTGGGCCGTGCTCGGGCTCCGCGCCTGCTTCGACGCCGAGGCTGCCGCCGGGCTCCGCGCGGTGTACGAGTTCCGGGTCGACGACGACGTGTTCCACGCCCGGATCGACGACGGAACGATCGAAGCGCTGCACGGACCGGCCCAGCATCCGGACGCGACGATCACGATCAGCGGGGAGGCGTTCCTCCAGCTGACCGGCGAGGGCCTGACGCTCGCGCAGGCCGTCGCGAGCGGCGCCGCGTCGACGTCCGGCGATCGCGGCGCCCTGCGCAGGCTGAAGGACCTGTTCCGGTTGCCGACCCCGCGGTCCCGGACGGCGGAGGCCCACCAGTCCGCCGACGCCTGACCTCGCGCCTCCGATCGGCGTCCCGGAGCGTCCGCCGCTCAGTGAGCCGCGGACGCGCCCCGGACCAGGACGACCGGGCAGGTGGCGTGCCGGATCACGGTCTCGCCGACCGAACCGAGCAGCAGCGTGCGGAACCCACCGCTGCCCCGCGCACCCACCACGAGCAACTCGGCTCCGGTCGCCGCGTCGAGCAGCGCACGCGCCGGGCGGTGGTGCGCGATCACCGTCCGCACCCGCACGTCCGGGAACTTCTCCGCCCAGCCGGCCAGCGCCTCGCTGAGCACCCGCTCCTGCTCGGCGACGTGATCCTCGCGCAGCGCCGCATAGGGCCCGACAATCGCCGGATCGTCGGTCGGCCAGTACCACGACCGCACCGCGGTCAACGGCACCGACCGCATCGACGCCTCGGTGAACGCGTACTCGATCGCGGCCTGGCACGTCTCGCTGCCGTCGACCCCGAGCACGATCCCCGGCCCGTCGGCGGCCGGCGGCGTACCGTGCTCCGGCACCACCGCGACCGGGCACTCCGCGTACGTCGCGACCTGGGTCGCGACCGAGCCCAGCAGCAGCGCGGGGAAACCACCCAGACCTCGCCGACCGACGACCAGCAGCGCGGACTCACTCGCCCGCTCCAGCAAAACACTCGCCGGCCCACCGTCCACGATCTCGGTCGTCACCGCCGCGGACGGCGCGATCTCCGCCACGTGCCGGGCGGCGTCCGCCAGCACGTCGCGACCGGCCGACCGCCCGTCCTGGCCCTCCGGCGGACCCCACTCCGGCCACATGGCGTACGCGTACGTCGGCCAGGCGTTGACGTAGACCAGGTTCAGTGCGCGCCCGCGCCGGTTGGCCTGCACCGACGCCCACGCGACTGCGTCCAGGCTGGCCGCCGAGCCGTCCACGCCGACGGTCACCGGGGCTCCCGCTGCGTACGTCATGACGTCGCTCCTCTCACTCGTGAGCTCTCACCGCTGACGCTAGAACGCAGGATGACCAGCGGGAACGGGCTAAGGTCCCGAGTTGCGGGCCCTGTGCCCCGGTCGGCCCGGCGTCAGGCCGCGCGCGCCGGGTACGGGCTCACCATCACGCCGGAGTACGCCTCCGGCGCCCCCGCCGCGTGGTCGGGGAACTCGGCGAGGAACGCGCGCACGAACGGCGTCGCATGGTGTTGTTCGAGGGCCGCGGGCGAGCGCCAGACCTCGTAGAGGAAGAACCGGCCGTCCTCCTGCTCGTGGACGTGGTACTCCAGGTTGCCGTCCTCGGCGCGGGAGGGTTCGACGAGGCCGGTCAGCAAGGCGCGGAGCGCGTCGGCGTGGCCGGGTTTCGGTGTCACGAAGCCGTAGAGCGAGACCGTGGTCGTTGCGGTTGGTGTCATGGCTCGACGCTAAGATCTGACATCGATGTGAGTTTCAAGGCTGAGTTTTATGGAGTGGATCACGTGAAGATCGGTGAGCTGTCGCGCGCCACCGGCGTCTCGATCCGTCTGCTCCGGTACTACGAGGAGCAGGGTCTGCTGGTCTCCGAGCGCAGCGCCGGAGGGCACCGCCAGTACGCCGCGGACGCACCCGCCACGGTGGCTCGCATCCGGGGTCTGCTCGCCGCGGGCCTTTCCACCCGCGTCATCCGCGACCTCATGCCCTGCTTCGCGGGCGACGGCATCGCGCTGCAGGCGTGCGTGCTCGACCATCTCACGACCCAGCTCGCCGACCTGGAGGCCCGCATCGCGGACCTCTCCGACGCGCGCACGGCGCTCCTCGGGATCCTGGACGCGTCCACCCGGTCACCGGCGCAGCTCAGCGCCTGAGCGAACGGGTCGTCCGCATGATCTCTCCTCACCGGCTCACGCGGTGACCGCGTGGCGGACGACCAGCACCGGGCAGTCCGCGTGGTGGACGAGACGGCCGGCGACCGAGCCGAGCCGCATACCCGCGAACCCGCCGCGTCCGTGCGAGCCGACGACCAGCAGCTGGGCGGTGCGCCCGAGCTCGAGCAGCGCCGCGGCGGGGCGGTCCCGGACGACGTGGGTACCGACCCGGACCGACGGGTACTTGGCCCGCCACGGCTCCAGCGTGCTGTCGACGAGGTTCGCGGCCTCCTCGCGCAGCCGGTCCCAGGTCGGCCAGGCCCCGACGGCCGCGCCCGCCGTGGCGACCAACGTGACGTCGCTCCAGGCGTGCACCGCCACCAGCGGCGCCTTCCGCTGCGCGGCCTCCTCGAACGCGGCGGTCAGCGTCGCGTCCTCGCGGTCGGAGCCGTCGACGCCGACGACCACCGGCGCATCCGTGCGGGCCGCCCGCGTGCCGCGGACCACCGCGACGGAGCAGTCCGCGTGAGCGGTGACCGCCGCGGAGACCGAGCCCAGCAACAGGTTGGTGAACTCGTTGAGGCCCCGGCAGCCGACCACGAGCAGGTCGGCGTGGTGGGACGCCTCCAGCAGGGCCGGCACCGGAGGTTGGGCCACCACCGACCCGGTCACTTCGATCTCGGGCGCGTGCTGCTGGATCCGCGCCACCGCCGCCTCCACCGTGCGTCGGGCGTCCTCCCCGACCGCCTCGCGCAGGTCCGGAAGCGGATACGCGGTGTAGGCAGGCAGCGGCGTCGGGATCTCCAATCCGGTGACCACCCGCACCGACGCAGCGTGCCGCCGGGCGTACTCGGTCGCCCAGTCCACAGCGATGAGCGCCGGCTCCGATCCGTCGGTGCCGACGGCGACGACAGGGGTGCTGGTCATGGTTGCCTCCTCGTCCTCTGATTCCAGCCTGCGACGACTCGCGCCCGACCGGCAGAGTCGAAAGTCCTCCGCTCAGCCCACACCGACCGGCGTAACGGCCCTCAGAGCAGGTCGGCGAGGAGGCCGGCGGCGCGCTGGGCGCCGTCGGTGGCCACCGGGCGGTAGCGCACCGGGCGGCCGATCTCCTCCCGGATCACCGCCGCGAGCGTCTCCGGCGTGAGGTCGTCGTAGTCCAGCCGACGCCCCGCCCCGTACCGACGCAGCCGGTGCGGCACGTGCACGTTCTGCTCGAAGTGGGAGCGCAACGGCACGTGGACGAACGGCCGCCCGGCGGCGGTGAGCTCCATGCACGTCGTCAGCCCGCCCTGCACCACGGCGAGGTCGCAGGCGGCGAGGTGCCGGGGTAGGTCGGGCACGTACTCCCGCACCTCGAGACCGGGCCGCGCCGGGAACGCGGCGGCCGGGATGCGGGGTCCGGTGACGACGATCATCCGCAGGCCCGGCACGCTCCGCGCCGCGGCGGGGAACGCGTCGACCACCCGTCGCAGCAGGTGGTGGCCGACGCCTGACCCGCCGACCGTCACCACGCACACCCGCTCGTCCGGGCGGTACCCGAGCGCGGCCCGCAACTCGTCGCGGTCCGGCACCGGCTCCCCGGTGCTGACGTACCCGGAGAACGCGTAGTGCTCCCGCGTCCAGTCGGCGATCCGCGGCAACCCCGGTCCGAACCGGTCCGGGACGACGTCCTCCGGGTCGCCGACGAAGATCGCGCGGTCGCGCACCCGCGGGTAGCGGGCGATGTGCTCGATCATCTCCGCGTTGTAGTCGGCGGCCACCAGCGCCTCCCGCTCACCACCGTCCGGCATCGGCAGGTACCCGACGAAGTCCGTGAACCAGGCGTAGGCGAACCGCTTGAGCTCGGGGTTCTCGTGCAGGAAGTGGTCGACCTCCCAGGCTTCGTCGCCGACGACCAGGTCGTACTGCCCGTCCGCGACGACGTCGGAGAAGAGCAGGAAGTTCGCGACCAGGATCTCGTCCATCCGGCGCAGCGCCTCGAAGCAGTGCAGGTCGTGTTCGGCCGCCTCGCTCTCGACGTGCGCGGACTCGCTCGCCAGCCATCGGCTCGCCGGATGGACGTGCTCCCCGGCCTGCTCCAGCAGCGTCGTCACCGGGTGTTGCGCGAGCCAGTCGATCCGGACGTCCGGGTGGTGCTCCCGGAGCGCGGCCGCGATCGCGACGTCCCGACGCGCATGGCCGAGCCCGATCGGCGACGACAGGTACAGGACCCGTCGCGGCCGGGTGCGCCCGGTCGTCCAGGTGCGGGTGACGGGTGAGGTCGGCGCCGGGGTGCTCGGGTCGGGTCGGAACACCTGGTCAGGGCGAGACAGACGCCCGCGAGGCGCGAGCCGCTCGGCGAACTCGTGGAGGAGCAGCGTGATCCGCACCGGGTCGCGGGCGAGCGGCAGGTGCCCGCCGCCGGCGATCGAGACGTACTCACCGCCGAGCAGCCCGGCCAACCGCTCCCCCACCCGCGCGGGGATCACCCGGTCGTCGTCCCCGTGGATGACCAGCGTCGGCACGGTCGTCCGGGCGCACCACTCCTCGATCGACGCCCGGTCCGGCCGCACGCTGTCCGCCTCGGCGCTCAGTACCGCCGCTGTGGTCTCGCATCCCCAGCCCACCGCGTCCTCGATCGCCTTGGTCGAGTGCTCCTCGGGCAGGCACTGTCCGAAGAAGAACCAGAGGAAGTCCTCGTAGTGCTCGTGCCAGTACCGCCGGTTGTACTTCGCCCAGTGGGCCTCGGGATCCCGGCGGAGCCCGGGCACCGCCGACGGCTCCAGCGGAGGCGGTGGGGCGTCGAACGCCCGGAGGGCGGCGTTCCGGCCGGGTGACCCGCCGCCCAGCGCGACCGCGGGGCCGAGGAACACCGCCCCGAGGACCCGCTCGGGGTGGTCGGCGGCGAGGCCGAGCGCCCAGTTGGCGGCCCGGGACAGGCCGACCACGACGGCCCGCTCGGTACCCGTCGCGTCCAGGACCGCCAACGCGTACGCCACCTGCGCGGACTGGTCGTACGCGGACGGCACCACCGGACGGTCCGAGCGCCCGTTGCCCGGACCGTCGTAGGTCACCACCCGGTGGTGCCGGGCCAGGTGGGCGACCTGCAACTTCCAGAACCGCTTGTGGACGATCGTCCAGGTCGGCAGGAGCAGGATCGTCGGCCCACCGGAGCCGGCGACCTCGTAGTGGATCGTGACCTGGCCGACCTCGACGTAGCCCTCCGCGTCCGGGGAGCGCGCCTTCACCGGGGCTCCACCGGTACCGCTCGACGGCGGCCGGCCGTTCCCGGCACACGCGGCACGAACCGCGGAACCTCGCGCTGGTACCGCCGGTAGTCGTCGCCGAGCTGCCGGGCCAGGTCGTGCTCCTCGAACCGCACCGCGACGACGATGTACGCGCTCGCCACCACCGCGAAGTAGAGCCGCCCGACACTCATGTCCGGCGTGACCCAGAACGCGATCAGGAACCCGACCATGAGCGGGTGCCGGACCAGCCGGTACAGCAGCGGCTGGGCGAAGCGCGGCTCGGCGTACTGACGACTGCGGAACCGGGCGAACACCTGCCGGAGTCCGAACAGGTCGAAGTGCCCGATCTGGAACGTGCTGAGCAGAACCAGCCCCCAGCCCAGCAGCTGCCCGGCCCAGACCACCCACCGCAGCCAGCCGTCCGGTACCGACCACACGGTCGCCGGCAGCGGACGCCACAGCCACAGCAGTGCGGCGACGGCCAGGCTCGCGGCCAGGACGTACGTGCTGCGTTCGATCGACGGCGCGACCCACCGCGTCCACCAGCGTTTGAACCACGGGCGGGCCATGACGCTGTGCTGCACCGCGAAGAGCGTCAGCAACGCGGTATCGACCAGCAGCGCGAGCCAGACCGGACCGGTCGGACCGTCGTCGACGTCCTTCGGAACGGCGACGCGGGCCAGGAAGCCGATCGTGTACAGGAACGTGACCAGGAAGAAGACGTAGGCGACGGCGCCGTAACCGGCGACGAGAACACGACGAAGCATCGGGACCCCTCCACTGAAGCCTCGTTCGGTCGATCGACCGAAC
>NZ_BAAAYN010000108.1:20820-25946 GCF_039536245.1 Cryptosporangium minutisporangium
CGATCGACCGAACGAGAACTGTCCCGCACCCGACACCGGAGCTCCGTGACCGACACACCGACGCGGATCCTCAGCGCCGCGCGCGACTGCCTGCTCGCCGATGGCTACAGCCGGTTCTCCACCCGCCGGGTGGCGGACACGGCCGGGGTACCGCTCAGCCAGATCCACTACCACTTCGGTACCCGTAAGGCGCTGGTCCTGGCGCTGCTCGCTCGGGAGAACCAGAGCCTGCTGGAGCGTCAGCGCCGGATGTACGGCGCGGAGGCGCCGCTCTGGAAGCGGTACGAGCAGGCCTGCGACTACCTCGACGACGACCTCGCATCCGGCTACGTCCGGGTACTGCAGGAGATGATCGCCGCGGGCTGGTCCGACCAGACGATCGCCCAGGACGTCCTCGCGGTGATCCAGGGCTGGTACGACGTGCTCGGCGAGGTCGCGCGCGAAGCGGAGGCACGCTTCGGCTCCCTCGGCCCGTTCACCGCCGACCAGATCGCCGGTCTCGTCGGCATGGCGTTCCTCGGCGGGGAGGCGCTGGCGCTGCTGGGGGACGCGAAGTGGAGCGACAACGCCCGCAGCGCACTGCGTAGCGTCACCGACCTGATCCGGATGCTGGAAGAGGGCTAACGTCGACCTAGCGTCTTCTCCGGGAGGAAACAGTGAGCGAGCGGATCGAGACCCGCCAGCTGTGGGCGGACGGGCCGGCCGTCGGCGCGATCGGGCTGAGCTGCATGGGAATGACTTGGGCGTACGGCACCGATCCCGGGGCAGACGACCCCGGCGCGGTGATCGGGCGCGCGGTCACGCTCGGCATGACCCTGATCGATACCTCCGATGTGTACGGGCCGTTCACCAACGAGGAGTTGGTCGGCAAAGCGCTGGTCGGGCGGCGCAACGAGGTCACGCTGGCCACCAAGGGCGGGCTGGCCGCGCAGTTCACCCCGGACGGCAATCCGGATGCGTCGCGGATGCCCCGGCCGAACGGCACGCCCGAGCACTTGGAGCGGGCGATCGACGGCTCGTTGCGGCGGCTCGCGGTCGACCACATCGACCTGTACTACCTGCACCGGCCCGACCCGCAGGTGCCGGTCGCCGACAGCATCGGGACGCTCGCCGAGGCGGTACAAGCGGGCAAGATCCGGGCGATCGGCGTCTCCGAGTTCTCCGTCGAGCAGCTCGACGAGGCCGCGGCGGTCCACCCGATCAGCGTGGTGCAGTCCGAGTTGTCGCTCTGGACCCGCGAGCACCTGGAGACCACGCTGCCGTGGTGCGTCCGGAACGGCGCGGGGTTCGTGGCGTTCTCCCCGCTCGGGCGCGGCTTCCTCACCGGCGCCTTCCGCGAGGCGGCGTTCGCGGCGGACGACTTCCGCGCCAGCCTGCCCCGGTTCCAGCAGGAGAACCTGCAGGCCAATCTGGCCATCGTGGACGCGGTGGAGGCGATCGCCGCCCGGTACGACGCGACGGCGGCGCAGGTCGCGCTCGCGTGGGTGCTGGCGCAGGGCGAGAACGTGGTGCCGATCCCCGGCACCCGGCGGATCTCCCGACTGGAGGAGAACGCGGCCGCGGCGGCGCTGCGACTGAGCGCCGACGACCTGGCCGAGCTCGACGCGCTCCCCGCCCCCGCCGGTACGCGCTACTGACACGCACGGGTGCGTGTGCAATCGCGTGACCCCTGGGCTACGAGATCGCACACGCACCCCCGGAGCCTCGTCCTGATGGGATACCGTGACGTGATCCACGTCACAGCCCTCAGCGAGGAGGCGCCGTGTCCCGGACCGCGTTACGCACCGTCAGCTGCGTTCTCACCGGCATCGTGGTGGGCGCCCTCGCGGCGCCGGTGGCCGCGCCCGCGAAAGGGCTCTCGCGGCAGCCGGAGCTGAGTTCCCGCAGCGCTCCGATCCTGACGATCGACGGTCTGCGCTTCCGCGACCTCGACCGCAACGGGGCGCTGACGCCGTACGAGGACTGGCGCCTGGCGCCGGAGTCGCGCGCCGACGACCTGATCAAGCGGATGACGCTGGTGCAGAAGGCCGGGCTGCTGGTGCACGGCACGCTGCCGGCCACCGAGACCGGCTACGACCCGGCGCAGCTCGGGACGCTGATCGGCGCCCGGCACGTCAACACGTTCATCACCCGGCTCGCGATCGCGCCGGACGCGCTGGGCACCGCGCACAACGCGGTGCAGGAGGTCGCGGAGAACGCCAACCTCGGCATCCCCGCCGTCATCTCCACCGACCCGCGCAACGGTTTCTCGGTGACCGAGGGCCAGACCGTCGCCGGGGTCGGCACCACCGCGATGCCCGACGCGATCGGCTGGGCGGCCACCGGCAGCCCCGCGCTCACTCGTCAGCTGGCCGACATCGTCCGCCAGGAGTACCGCGCGGTCGGCATCACCGAAGGGCTGTCACCGCAGGCGGACCTCGCCACCGAGCCCCGCTGGACCCGGGTCAACGGCACGTTCGGCTCCGACCCCCGAACCGCCCGGCGCCACGTGCAGGCCTACGTCTCCGGACTGCAGCACGGCTCGGACGGGCTGGGGCCGGCCAGCGTCGCCACGGTCACGAAGCACTGGGTCGGCTACGGCGCCCAGGACAACGGCTACGACAGCCACTACTACTACGGACGCTACGCGACGTTCCCCGGTGGCAACTTCGGCGCGCACATCGTCCCGTTCACCGGCGCGTTCGAGGCCGAGACCGCAGGCATCATGCCCACCTACTCGATCCTGCGGAACCTGGTGATCCGCGGCCAGCGAGTCGAGCAGGTCGGCGCCGGCTTCAACAGCTTCCTGCTGAAGAACCTGCTGCGCGGGCGCTACGGCTTCGACGGCGTCATCGTCTCGGACTGGGCGATCACCGGCGACTGCCCGCAGGCGTGCCGGGACAACCGGCCCCCGGCGTTCTTCGTCGGGCCGTGGGGCGCCGGCATGCCGTGGGGCGTCGAGAACCTGACCGTGATCCAGCGCTTCGCGAAGGCGATCAACGCGGGCGTCGACCAGATCGGCGGCTCGAACGAGCCGCGGAACGTCACCCAGGCGGTCAACGCGGGCCTGATCAGCACGGCCCGGGTCAACGAGGCCGCGCGGCGGGTGCTGATCCAGAAGTTCCAGCTCGGTCTCTTCGAGAACCCGTACGTGGACCCGGCCGCCGCGGCCCGGCTCTCCGGGAACGCACGGTTCCAGGACATCGGCGACCGGGCGCAGGCGGCGTCGCTCACGCTGTTGACCAACCGGAAGCGGGTGCTCCCGGCCCGGTCGGTGCGCACCGTCTACCTCTCCGGCGTGAGCGCGCAGGCCGCGGAGGCCGCCGGGCTCACCGTGACCACCGATCCGGCGCGGGCCGATCTGGCGATCGTCCGGCTCGCCGATCCGCGCAGCGGCTCCGGCACGCTGGGGCTGACGTTCACCGGCGCCGAGGCCGACTACCAGGCCTTCCGCCGGGCGGCCGCGGCCGGGGTTCCGACCGTCGCGGTCCCGAAGCTCGACCGCCCGCTGGTGCTGACGAACGTCGTCGACCGCGCCGCCGCGGTGCTGGCCGACTACGGCGTCTCGGACGAGGTGCTGCTGGAGACCGTGCTCGGTCAGCGGACGCCCGGCGGCCGGCTGCCGTTCGAGCTGCCCTCCTCGCAGGCCGCCGCCGACCGGCAGCTCGAGGACGTTCCGGACGACTCCCGGGCACCGCTGTTCCGCCGGGGGCACGGACTCCGGTATCGGTAACGCCGTTCACCGACGCGTTCAGCCGATTAGCCCTAGGGGGATCGACTGAAGGGGGATAAAAGCCCGCTAATACAACAAACGACGGCACGTCGGACTCGCCATCGCGAACAAAGCTGCTCGTATCCGTTTTGTCCTAAAAGACAAGATCGGAGACGAGAGATGACTCGCAAGCCCGGACGGAGGGGCCTCGCGCTCGTCGGCGTGGTGCTGGCCACCGGTACGACGCTGACGCTGGGCGCTCCCGCGCTGGCCGAACCACTGGATCCCGAGGCTCCGGAGGCCGTTACGGCGCCCGCGGTGCCGGCGGCTCCAGCCGTGCCCGCGGTACCCGCCGTCCCCGCGGTGCCGGTGGCTGTGCCGGCCGCGGCGGGGCCGGCGACCGACCAGGGAGGATCGACGCAGGGGGGCGTCGAAGCCCGGCAGGGTGGCTTCGGAGAGCGGACCCGCACGAACGGCCACGGCGACGGGGACCACGGGGACGGAGACCGTGGCGGTGAGCGCCGTGAGCGCGGCGACCGAGGAAGCCGCGGTGACGCCCAGGGCGGTGAGACCACCGACCGCGGGGACCGTGGTGGCAACCGCCAGGAGGACCGGAACGACCGGACCCGCCGCGACGGCCAGGACGACGAGGGCCGCCGCGACGGCCAGCGCGGACAGGACGGCCAGCGCGGACAGGACGGCCAGCGCGGACAGGACGGCCAGCGCGGACAGGACGGCCAGCGTGGACAGGACGGCCGGGACGGGCGCGGGCGTGAGGACCGCGACGGGCGCGAAGGCCGGCAGGGCCGCGAGGACCGGGACGGGCGTGAGGGCCGTGAAGGTCGTGAGGGCCGTGAAGGCCGTGAAGGCCGTGAAGGACGTGAAGGACGTGACCGTCGAGACGGTCGCGAGGGCCGGGACTCGCGCGACAGCCGGGACTCGCGGCACCGGGACAGCCGGGACTGGCGCTACCGGGAGCACCGCCGCGGCGAGCGGGTGACCGCCAGCTGGTACCGCCACCGCACCTGGCACCGCGGTGACTCCGGCGGGTACTGGCACGGCGGCTCGAACTGGCACCGCGGCAGCAGCTACCACCGCGGCCGCGGCTGGGACTCCGCCGGCGGCTGGGGCTGGACCGACCGCGCGCGCTACGGCGACCGCGTCGCGTCGTTCCACCGTGGATACCTGGCGTGCCAGCGGGCCGGCTACCTCGGCGTGCTCCGTGGCTGGTGGGACGATTTCAGCTGCGACTTCACCCGGGTCGGCTGGGCGGGCTGGCGGTACTTCGGCTTCGGCCCCAGTGACTGGCGCTACCGCGGCACCTGGGTCCTGCGAGTCGACGACTTCGACGTCTACTGACCCCGACGTCGTGAGCTGACGCCGCGCCGTTCTCCAGCGCGGGGCACCCGCTGATGGTTGTCGCCCTCCCGGGCGG
>NZ_BAAAYN010000109.1 GCF_039536245.1 Cryptosporangium minutisporangium
CGGATCGCCGAACCCATCTCCTCGGTGCCCGCGGCGACCGTCTGGACGCTCCGGGAAACGTCCTCCGACGCCGACGCGAGCACACTGGTCTGCGCGGACGTGTCCTGAGCCGTACCGGCGATCGCCTCCGCGGACGCCGAGAGCTGCTGCGAGGAGTCCGCGAGCGTCCGGGCCGACGCCGAGAGCGCCGCCACCGTCTGCCGGATGGACTCGGTGGCCCGGTTGACGGCCACGGCCATCACGCCGACCTCGTCCCGCGAGTCGACCGGCGCGTGCCGGGTCAGGTCACCGTCGGCGACGCTGTCCAGCACGTCACGGACGGCCGCCACCCGCCGGGCGATGCTGCGTCCGATCCACAGCGCGAGCGCGACCGCGAGCACCAGGCCTACCACCAGGACGATCACCATCAGCGTCTTCGCGCTGTTCGCGGCCTCATGGGCGTCCGTGGCCGCCTCCTCGACCTGCGACCTCTCCAGCGTGGTCAGCGCGTCGACCGCTTCGGTCATGGTCGTTTCGACCTCCGAGAACGCCGCGCCCACCGCCGCCCCGGTCGGCATCGTGACGCCGGCCGGAAGCGGGTCCTGGAAGAACAGATTGTTGAGCATCGCCTTGTACTTCGTCCACGCGGCGTCGAAGGCTCCGACCTGCGTCCTCCACTCCGCGGACGGATCCGGCGTCGCCACGTAGGCCTGGCCGGCCGCGTCCACCGCCGCCTGGCTCCCCTTGACCGCCTGCTCGTACTGCGTCCGATCGGCGTCGGTCGTCGCGAGCCGCCAACGCAGCAGGTTGCGGTACTGCTGGGAGAGCCCGTGCTCCAGCTTCACGAGGTTGTTCAGCCGGGAGATGTTGGTGCCCTTCATCCCCTGGACCTCGTCGTCCAGCGTGCCGAGCCGCTGCCACGCCAGCCCGCCGGTGATCAGCGCGATCAGCGCCACGGCGAGCACCGCGGAGAGCACCTTCGCGCCCACGGACAGATTCCGCAGTCTCCCGGACGGCCCCGAGGGTGCGGTCTGCAACGGAGTGGTCATGGCGATGTCCTCAACTCACAGGGCCACAGCGGCCGACGGGTCGTCTGGACCCCTCATCGACTGGTACGAACGACTTCTGAGGCAGACCACCGCCGCGGAACCGGCGTCGCTCACACGCGGAAGCGGCTCACCAGGGCCTGCAGGTCGGACGACATCCGGGCCAGCTCCTCGGCCGACTGCTGCGTCTCCGCGACCGTCGACGTGGTGGTCTGTGCGGCGGCTGCGACTCCGGCGATGTTGTCGGCGATGCTGGCCGAGCCGGTCGCGGCCTCGCTGATGCTGCGATTCATCTCGTTGGTGGTGGCGGT
>NZ_BAAAYN010000110.1 GCF_039536245.1 Cryptosporangium minutisporangium
ATAATTTAAGCGCACAAACCGTTAAGGAAGGTGCGAACAAGTTCCTGATATGAGATCATCATATTCATCCGGAGCGCATCCCAGAGGGACATCATGAGCCATCAACTCACCTTCGCCGATAGTGAATTCAGCACTAAGCGCCGTCAGACCCGAAAAGAGATTTTCCTCTCCCGCATGGAGCAGATTCTGCCATGGCAAAACATGGTGGAAGTCATCGAGCCGTTTTATCCCAAGGCGGGCAATGGCCGACGGCCCTATCCGCTGGAGACCATGCTGCGTATTCACTGCATGCAGCATTGGTACAACCTGAGCGACGGTGCCATGGAAGATGCCCTGTACGAAATCGCCTCCATGCGCCTGTTTGCCCGATTATCCCTGGATAGCGCCCTGCCGGATCGCACCACCATCATGAATTTCCGCCACCTGCTCGAGCAGCATCAACTGGCCCGTCAATTGTTCAAGACCATCAATCGCTGGCTGGCCGAAGCAGGCGTCATGATGACCCAAGGCACTTTGGTGGATGCCACCATCATTGAGGCACCCAGCTCTACCAAGAACAAAGAGCAGCAACGCGATCCGGAGATGCATCAGACCAAGAAAGGCAATCAGTGGCACTTTGGCATGAAGGCCCACATTGGTGTCGATGCCAAGAGTGGCCTGACCCACAGCCTGGTCACCACCGCGGCCAACGAGCATGACCTCAATCAGCTGGGTAATCTGCTTCATGGAGAGGAGCAATTTGTCTCAGCCGATGCCGGCTACCAAGGAGCGCCACAGCGCGAGGAGCTGGCCGAGGTGGATGTGGACTGGCTGATCGCCGAGCGTCCCGGCAAGGTAAAAACCTTGAAGCAGCATCCGCGCAAGAACAAAACGGCCATCAACATCGAATACATGAAAGCCAGCATCCGTGCCAGGGTGGAGCACCCGTTTCGCATCATCAAGCGGCAGTTCGGCTTCGTGAAAGCCAGATACAAAGGGCTGCTGAAAAACGATAACCAACTGGCGATGTTATTCACCCTGGCCAACCTGTTTCGGGTGGACCAAATGATACGTCAGTGGGAGAGATCTCAGTAAAAACCGGAAATAACGCCAGAAATGGTGGAAAAAATAGCCTAAATAGGCTGATTCGATGTGTTTGCGGGAAAAAAATCGGCCCAGATCCGCGAAATTTTAATCAACGAGTCAGCTTGGGAAGAAATGACCTGCTTATTCGCACTTTCC
>NZ_BAAAYN010000111.1:0-209 GCF_039536245.1 Cryptosporangium minutisporangium
CTACTGACTTATTTTTTTGAAGATTTGCTGGGTTTCAATTTGTCAGTATTTCCCGGCGTTTTTTTATTGTCACGCTGGCGTTTATCAGGTTCCCCTGTTGAATCGGCAATTCGTTTCGGACCCGGCTTAAGACCCATAATCGTTATCCTTTCAATAGTTAAGAGGAAAGCCCTCAAGCTAGATATATTGACCGCGTTACGGATTATCAA
>NZ_BAAAYN010000111.1:226-2324 GCF_039536245.1 Cryptosporangium minutisporangium
TGATATACATGTATAGCAAATGGTGTTCGGGAGGTTTATATGCTTGCTATCCGGTTATCTGATGAGATTGAGTCCCGTCTGGACTCGCTGGCGAAGCAAACCGGCAGAACAAAGACGTTTTATGCGCGGGAAGCAATACTGGCGCATCTGGAAGACCTGGAGGATTATTATCTTTCAGCAGAAACTGCTGCACGCGTTCGCCGTGGTGATGAAGCAGTGCATTCGTCTGAAGACGTGAGGAAGTCACTTGGTCTGGACGATTAACTATTCCGATCGGGCGCTCAAATCGTTACGCAAGATGGACAAACAGAACGCACGACGGATTGTGGATTTTATGAGTTTACGCATTGCAGTTGCTGCCGATCCTCGCCAGTCAGGGAAGCCGCTCAAAGGTGAGCTGGGCGAGTTCTGGCGCTATCGGGTGGGAGATTATCGCGTTCTGTGTGAGATCCGAGATGACGAGCTTGTTATCCTTGCCGCCACGATTGGACATCGCCGCGAAGTTTACGACTGAAGCCCGCTATGCGGGCTTTTTTGATGCCGACAACAGGTATTATGGTAAATACTCGACTAACTACGTGTTCTACTGTTTGTCGGTTTTAGTTAACCAGCAGGTTGTCTTAACGATAATGTAGCCGTTATTTTTAACTAATAAGGTCATATTGTTAACGTCAGGCATAATAAAAGACATTATGGCCTCAGAGTTATCATCAGAAGCAGCTCTCTGCATTACTACTTCGATTCCCTTTTCTTTGAATCTATAAGTATCCAGTTGCCTATTAAACTTAGAAAGACCTACAACCATACTTAGTTTGTTATCTTTAACAGTAAGAGATGCTTCCTGAGTACCATTACATCGGTAGTAAGCGGTGTAACCGTCAGCAAAAGATCGACCGGGGAATATAAATGCTAGGAACGCAATTAACCAATACATAGTTGAGAATCTTGGTATTACACATTTCACTATCCTCTCTTTCATTTTTCGTTCACCATACTTTGTTATCTGATTTTTAATTTTTCTATTTTATAAACCAAGTCTCTACCAAAAAGGCGAAAATTATCCTCAAATAATAATAATTGTTTAAGAACATCCATGAAAGCAGCTGCTTCACCCTCAGTTATGGGAGCTACTCTATATAACATATAACCTGAGTTAAGGGTTTCTTTTATACTTTCTTCAATGCTCATTATAAATATTAGTGGATTATCATTTTTCTTCCCCCATGGGTTTCTAATTAATCCTTCGATGTACTCAGGTCCTTTGCGTCCTATTGCCTGCGCAATATTTTTTATTTCATCTGCGTGAGGGCTTTGTTGTACAGCTTTGTTTATGCCTGCTTGAGTGATTTTCAGAGACTCTACACCGTGTATGTTGTATGAGATAAAATGTAATAAATTAAGATGCAATGCAATTAATCCATTTTTGTTTACATCTGAGTATTTGGATAAAAAACGTAATGAAGTGTTAACTCTCCCTTGAAGCCTAACAATTGGNTGCCTTGTATATTTCCTTCTCCGTTAAATACCGTTTAAAAAACATAATTCTCCGCCTCCGTATAGCGTGCCTATTTTATTTCGTCGTAAAACTTAGCTCTGAAATATTCCTTTAGAACCATCATGTCATTAATAATTGAATCTATCTCATCCATTTTTTCTTGGTATTCTTTTAATGGTGAAGGGAGCGGTAACTCAATATTTGAAAAGTGATTGGCGAGATAGGGATCAAGGTTTCTCATCCATTCAGGCTTTTCGCCAATGCGTTCTTCAACTGAAAGTGAACCTGATAATCTCTGGTTAATAAGATCACTTAGACTCATTTTGGTTTTATTCGAAAGCCGTTGTAAGGATTGCTTTAATCCTATATCTAGCATGATATTTGTTCTTTCTCTCATTACCCCCCCTTGCTATTGCGTTTTTTGTTGCGCACAAAGCTACCATTGCGCATTAAGAAACGCAATAAAAAAGGAGGGAGGGAGTGGTTTGTACATGATGTGCAGTGCGCTGAGGGCATCAGTGGCGGGTGTTTTTCCGTGGGATGGATGGAGCTCCGGGGATAACAGAACTGACGATCATTTAAAGGATCTTCTTGAGATCCTTT
>NZ_BAAAYN010000112.1:0-232 GCF_039536245.1 Cryptosporangium minutisporangium
TAACGTAGAAGGTCATCAAGAAGGTGCGTCAAAAGGATATAATCCTAAGAAACTGGGAAACCGATGCTACAATATCCAATTTGCATTTTGCGACGAATTAAAAGCATATGTTACCGGATTTGTAAGAAGTGGCAATACTTACACTGCAAACGGTGCTGCGGAAATGATCAAAGAAATTGTTGCTAACATCAAATCAGACGATTTAGAAATTTTATTTCGAATGGATAGTGTG
>NZ_BAAAYN010000112.1:280-757 GCF_039536245.1 Cryptosporangium minutisporangium
CAACGAATTCATCAATTGTATTCGTTAAAGGAGAAGAAGGTAGAGAAACTACAGAACTGTATACAAAATTAGTTAAATGGGAAAAAGACAGAAGATTTGTCGTATCTCGCGTACTGAAACCAGAAAAAGAAAGAGCACAATTATCACTTTTAGAAGGTTCCGAATACGACTACTTTTTCTTTGTAACAAATACTACCTTGCTTTCTGAAAAAGTAGTTATATACTATGAAAAGCGTGGTAATGCTGAAAACTATATCAAAGAAGCCAAATACGACATGGCGGTGGGTCATCTCTTGCTAAAGTCATTTTGGGCGAATGAAGCCGTGTTTCAAATGATGATGCTTTCATATAACCTATTTTTGTTGTTCAAGTTTGATTCCTTGGACTCTTCAGAATACAGACAGCAAATAAAGACCTTTCGTTTGAAGTATGTATTTCTTGCAGCAAAAATAATCAAAACCGCAAGATATGTAATCA
>NZ_BAAAYN010000113.1 GCF_039536245.1 Cryptosporangium minutisporangium
TTTGCTCTTTAAAAATCTGGATCAAGCTGAAAATTGAAACGACACACAGTTAATGTGTGTTCGAGTCTCTCAAATTTTCGCAATCAGAAGTGAAACATCTTCGGGTTGTGAGGTTAAGCGACTAAGCGTACACGGTGGATGCCCTGGCAGTCAGAGGCGATGAAGGACGTGCTAATCTGCGAAAAGCGTCGGTAAGGTGATATGAACCGTTATAACCGGGGATGTCCGAATGGGGAAACCCAGTGCAATTCGTTGCACTATCGTTAACTGAATACATAGGTTAACGAGGCGAACCGGGGGAACTGAAACATCTAAGTACCCCGAGGAAAAGAAATCAACCGAGATTCCCCCAGTAGCGGCGAGCGAACGGGGAGCAGCCCAGAGTCTGAATCAGCTTGTGTGTTAGTGGAACGGTCTGGAAAGTCCGACGGTACAGGGTGATAGTCCCGTACACCAAAATGCACAGGCTGTGAACTCGAAGAGTAGGGCGGGACACGTGGTATCCTGTCTGAATATGGGGGGACCATCCTCCAAGGCTAAATACTCCTGACTGACCGATAGTGAACCAGTACCGTGAGGGAAAGGCGAAAAGAACCCCGGCGAGGGGAGTGAAAAAGAACCTGAAACCGTGTACGTACAAGCAGTGGGAGCACCTTCGGGTGTGACTGCGTACCTTTTGTATAATGGGTCAGCGACTTATATTCTGTAGCAAGGTTAACCGTATAGGGGAGCCGCAGGGAAACCGAGTCTTAACTGGGCGTTAAGTTGCAGGGTATAGACCCGAAACCCGGTGATCTAGCCATGGGCAGGTTGAAGGTTGGGTAACACTAACTGGAGGACCGAACCGACTAATGTTGAAAAATTAGCGGATGACTTGTGGCTGGGGGTGAAAGGCCAATCAAACNGTGATAGCTGGTTCTCCCCGAAAGCTATTTAGGTAGCGCCTCGTGAACTCATCTTCGGGGGTAGAGCACTGTTTCGGCTAGGGGGTCATCCCGACTTACCAACCCGATGCAAACTACGAATACCGAAGAATGTTATCACGGGAGACACACGGCGGGTGCTAACGTCCGTCGTGAAGAGGGAAACAACCCAGACCGCCAGCTAAGGTCCCAAAGTCATGGTTAAGTGGGAAACGATGTGGGAAGGCACAGACAGCCAGGATGTTGGCTTAGAAGCAGCCATCATTTAAAGAAAGCGTAATAGCTCACTGGTCGAGTCGGCCTGCGCGGAAGATGTAACGGGGCTAAACCATGCACCGAAGCTGCGGCAGCGACACTATGTGTTGTTGGGTAGGGGAGCGTTCTGTAAGCCTGCGAAGGTGTGCTGTG
>NZ_BAAAYN010000114.1:0-219 GCF_039536245.1 Cryptosporangium minutisporangium
CGTTCCACTGAGCGTCAGACCCCGTATAGTGTTTTGCAGTTTAGAGGAGATATCGCGATGCATACGCGGAAGGCAATAACGGAGGCGCTTCAAAAACTCGGAGTCCAAACCGGTGACCTCTTGATGGTGCATGCCTCACTTAAAGCGATTGGTCCGGTCGAAGGAGGAGCGGAGACGGTCGTTGCCGCGTTACGCTCCGCGGTTGGGCCGACTGGCACT
>NZ_BAAAYN010000114.1:235-627 GCF_039536245.1 Cryptosporangium minutisporangium
TGAATGGCGCTCGGTTGGATGACAAAGCCCGCCGTACCTGGCCGCCGTTCGATCCCGCAACGGCCGGGACTTACCGTGGGTTCGGCCTGCTGAATCAATTTCTGGTTCAAGCCCCCGGCGCGCGGCGCAGCGCGCACCCCGATGCATCGATGGTCGCGGTTGGTCCGCTGGCTGAAACGCTGACGGAGCCTCACGAACTCGGTCACGCCTTGGGGGAAGGATCGCCCGTCGAGCGGTTCGTTCGCCTTGGCGGGAAGGCCCTGCTGTTGGGTGCGCCGCTAAACTCCGTTACCGCATTGCACTACGCCGAGGCGGTTGCGGATATCCCCAACAAACGATGGGTGACGTATGAGATGCCGATGCTTGGAAGAAACGGTGAAGTCGCCTGGAAA
>NZ_BAAAYN010000115.1 GCF_039536245.1 Cryptosporangium minutisporangium
TCAGCTACGAGACGTGGCGCTTGGCGGAGCGCGGCGAGCGATTCCTGGCGCTGGCGAACGTGGTCGCGAGTCTGTTGGGCGGGCTCGGGGCGGGTGCCATCGGGCTGCTGCTGGCTCTAACGGTTCGCTAGCTTTAGCCGGTTCACACCTTTTCGTCTCATCTCGTGTGTGTTGGCCCTCGTAGAGGTTTCGGCCTGGGCTCTCCGGGCAGGGAACTGAGGACGACGAGAAGGAGGCCGGATCCATGGTCGACGTCCGGAAGGAAGAGCACGGGTTCGCCGAGTCCGATCCCGGCTTCGAGGCGGAGCGCGCCGAGCGGGTACGCCTGGTGGACGCTTTCCTCGCCGCGATGGGCGAGGCGGACAACCCGGGCACGTCCCGGAAGTTCGGGTCGTTCATGCGGGAGCTCACCGGTCAGCAGCAGGACCGCTTCTGGGAGACCCGGGTCGAGGGTGACGACGACGGCGTACTCGTGTTCGCCGACGGGCGGCACGGGTGGGAGCGGAGCTTCCGCTACTCGGATCGCCCGACGACGCCGGACGACGAGATCCCGCCGAACCGGCTCGCGGATGCCCTGCGCGCGATCCTCGACGAGAACGGCGTGGAGCGCCCCGCGGAACTGCGCTGACGCCGGAACGATGCCGCCCGCCCGGTTCGATACCGGGCGGGCGTTCGTGTGTCCTGGCGTCACGCTGAGCGACTCGGGAGTTATCCACAGTTTCGGCGGAAGTGCTCGCCGGGGCCGTCGGGCGTCTCTACGCTCGTCGTGGGGCCTGGGATTCCACGTCGAGCGCACGGAGAGGGCGTCCCATGGTGCCTGTCGTGAGCTGGTTGGTCGGCCGAATCGTCCGCCTGCGGGGCGATGCCGGTGACGTTCCCGGCTGGGTGATGGTGACGGTCATGACGGCCGGCCTGGTCGCGGCGGTGTTCGCCGTGTTCCGGGACGCGATCGTGGTGGCCGTTCAGAGCGCGCTGGAACAGGTGGTCTCCGACACCGGGCGGTGAGCGGTGCGGCGCCCGGGAGGACCGCGGGCCGAGGACGGCTCGGCGGTCGTGGAGTTCGCGCTGGTGAGCGTCGTCCTGCTGACGCTGCTGCTCGGCGTGCTCCAGGTCGCGGTCTACCTCTACGTGCGGAACATCGTCGCGGCGAGTGCGGCCGAGGGTGCGCGGTACGCCGCGAACGCTGACGTCGGCCCGGAACAGGGAGCTGCCCGCGCCGGTGTGATCCTGCGCCGTGGTGCCGGTAAGGACGTCGCGTCCCGGGTGCGGTGCGTCGGGCGGGAGGAGCCGGGCGCCGGCGGCCTCCGGCTGGCGCGGGTGGAGTGCCGCGGGGCGCTGCCGGTGTTCTTCGCCCCGGTCGGCGATGCGCTGCCCCTGCACGTGACCGCCCGCGCGGTCGAGGAGGGCGCGTGAAGAATCTGTCCAGCTATCGACGTATCGGACCGCGGCGATACGCCGACAGCTGGACAGATTCATTGCGTCGACCGGCGGGGGAGGGCGGGGCGGCGATCGTGGAGTTCGTCTTCGTCGGCGTGCTGCTCCTCGTCCCGCTGCTCTACCTCGTGCTCGCGCTCTCCGAGATCCAGCGCAACGCGTTCGCGGTCACCCAGGCCGCGCGGGAGGCGGGGCGGGCCTACGTCACCGCCGACGACCCGTCCACCGCTCCGGCCCGAGCGGGTTACGCCGTCCGGCTCGCCCTCGCCGACCAGAACCTCACCGGGGAGGTCGAGCTGCGCTGGGGCCCGGTCGGCGCCGGCTGCGACGGGCCGTTGTTGCCGGTCGCACCCGACGCGGACTCGTGGCCGGTCGCCGACGCAGGGGAGGGCCTCACGTTCGACTCGACTGTTAGCCCGGTAAGCAACGCGCCGCCGCTCACGCCCGGCTCCTCGTACGAGTTCTGCGTGCGACGAACCCACCGGCTGCCCGGCGTCCCCACCCTGCTGGACGCCGGTCGGAACACCGTGGAGGCCCGCTACGTCGTACGGGTGGACGATCTGCGGGGCGACCGATGAGCCCGGGAACGCGCGCCCGGCCGGAGAGCGGAAGCACGCTGCCGCTGATCCTGCTGTGTGTCGGGATCGCCCTGCTGCTGATCGCCGGGGTGACGACCGCGTCCAGCGCGTTCTTGGCGCAACGGGATCTGCAGGCCTGGTGCGACAGCGCCGCGCTCGCGGTCGCTGGTGCGACGGCCGACAGCGCGGCCTACTCGGACGGCCCGTTTCCGCCCGATCGGGCACTCATCCGAGAGCAGGACGCCGCTGCTGAGCTGCGGATCTACCTCGCGGGTATACAAAACGAACAGGTTTCGGTGGCGTTGAACGTGCAAAATGATCAGATCACACTGGTCTGTACGCGTACGGTCGTCCTCCCGTTCGGACGACTGTTCGGTATACCGGACGGCTCCGAGCGGATTGCGATGAGCTCATCGCGGGTACGCTGGAAGACCTGATCGGACCGTGACCGGCGCTTGTCGACGCTTCTCCGCGCACCAGTGGCGGCGAGACCGCGCCCCCGGTGACCTGGGAACTGTCCGACTTGTGATGGGTTCCACTTTGGAAGGCGTGGCGTATGGCGCGACCGCCCGAATCGTGTCACCGTGGCTAGCATGGCGGAGAAAGGTCTCAATGCGACAGCGGCGGCCCTGCTCGGGCTGCTCCACGAAGGTCCGATGACAGGTGGCCAGCTCATGGCCACTGCGGAGAACAGATTGGGTCCGTTCTGGACCACTACTCGGAGCCAGGTATACCGCGAGTTGCCGGTTCTGGCCGAGAGAGGGTTCGTTCGGCTCGGAAGACCCGGCCCCCGCTCCTCTCAGCCCTACGCGATCACGGCGTCCGGTAAGCGCGTGTTCGCGAAGTGGCTGAGCGAGGACGCGGGGCGAGACCAGCTGCGGAACCCGCTGATGCTGCGGGCCGCTTTCGGGTCGTTGCACAAGCCTCAGCAGCTCCAGGAGCTCTACGCGGAGCGCCGGGAGGAGCACACGGCCCGGCTGGCGGAGCTCCGGGAGGAGCTGAAGGAGGTCAAGAAGCGCGACGACGCGTTCCAGGTCGCGACGCTGGAGTTCGCGATCCAGTACCAGCGGTCGATCCTCAAGTGGCTCGACAGTGCGCCTGGGCTGAGCTGATCACGGGCGGCCGGTCGTTCCCGGCCGCGCGCGGCTGCCGGGGGTGGGAGCCGCGCACGGCCGGGAACGAGA
>NZ_BAAAYN010000116.1 GCF_039536245.1 Cryptosporangium minutisporangium
CCAGGCTCAGGGGTCAAGGCCCCGCGTCCTGGAGACGGATATGTGGCTGGCCTCCGCCGATGTCACCGGTCAACGCGACGCCATCCGGATCGGGCTGGGCCCTACCTGCGTGATCAACCCGACGGGCCAAGTCGTCAACCAGGTCCCGACCGCGACTACCGGACTGGCCATCGTGCGGATCAACACGCGGTAGGGCGCAATGCAGGCGCTCCCACTTTCATCGCGGCATAGGAAGACGTTGTGCGTGTCGTTCAGGGCGTTAGGAACGTCCTCCTGATGCGCTTGTTGGGCTTGGTGTCCCATCGCAGGAGGAGGACGTTCGGTGAGAAACGGTAGCGGCATTTCCCGGGGTGATCGCAACCGCAACGCGCGGCTGGGTCGGTTACGAGCTCTGGTGCCGGTGTCGAATGCGATCGTCGGGATTGATCTGGCTGATGCGAAGCAGATGGTTGTGGTGTGCGACCACGATTCGCAGGTGCTGGCGCGAAGAACGTTCCGCTGCCCGGCGTGGAAACTGGGAACGGCGCTGGATTGGGCGGCCAAACAGGCTGGCGCGGCGGGCTTCGCCGGGGCGACGGTGGCGTGTGAGCCGACCGGTCACCGGTGGAGAGTGCTCGGTCAACTGGCTGCCGAGCGCGAGATGCCGTTCGTCTGCGTGCAGCCGGTCGTGACTTCCTGGGCGCGCCGCAGCGAGGATCTGACCTGGGACAAAACCGATGAGAAAGACGCGGTGCTGATCGCGCGGCTGACCGCGCAGCTGCGCTGCTACGTTCCCGAGCCGGTCGACGAGGAGTGGGGCCGGTTGCGGCATCTGGGCGCACGGCGGATGCAGCTGCTGACCGAGTCCGGCCGGCAGGTGCAGCAGGTCCGGGCGTTGCTGGAGTGCGTCTGGCCCGCCGCGTTGCAGGCCGCGCGGCAACCGTTCCGGTCGGTGACCTGGACCGCGGCGCTGTCGGTCCTCTTCGATCGTGATGGCGGGGACCTGGCGCGGGCGCGCCGCCTGGGCCTGGAGCGTTGGGAGACCGCGATCCGTCGGGAAGTCGTCCGCCGTGGGCGGACCCGGCCTTGCCTGCGCATCGCCCGGCTGCTGTTCGCCGCGCTCGAGGATTCGGCCGGCGTGACCGCGCACCGGCGCGGCGCCCTCGAGCGGGTCGGGTTGATCCTGAGCGACTGGCACGAGACCCACCGCCGGCTCGAGGACGTCCAGGCGCGGATGACGGCCTTTCTGGACCATCATGGACTGACCGGCCTGGTCGTCTCGATTCCCGGGATCTCGCCGCTGGGTGCGGCGGCCATCCTGGCCGAAACAGGCGACCCACATCGATTCGCCTCCGCGCGGGCGCTGGTCAAACACGCTGGCCTGGCCCCGCGGGAGAAGCTGTCCGGCGCGTTCGTCGGCCGCACCAAACTCACCGGCCAAGGCCGCCCTGGACTCCGGCTGGCCGCCTGGCGCGCGGTCTGGGGCGCCCAACGAGCCAACCCCGTCTACGCCGCCCGGTTCACACACCTGACCACGCGGGAGACCAACCGGCTCAGCGTTACTCAGGCCCAAGCCGTGATCGCCGCCGCGATCCTGCGGCAGCTCCACGCCGTGGTCACCACCGGCCGACCCTGGGACCCGCGCATCGCCGCCCACGGCACCCGAACAGCCCAGGTGGCGCCGCTGGCCGCCTAACGCCCTCGGCAGGCGGTCGCTCTCAAGCAGGGCCGGGGCGAGCCCCACGCGGCATTGAGGAACCCACGGGTAACCTCGTCGCTCATCATGGGCAGCCCCTGCCCGTCGTC
>NZ_BAAAYN010000117.1 GCF_039536245.1 Cryptosporangium minutisporangium
CAGGCTCAGGGGTCAAGGCCCCCCTGCAGTTCACCCTCAGGCCCTGGCTAGAGGACGGCCACGCTCCCCAGCACTGGCTGCCGATAGCGCTGATCGGTGGCGTCATCGCCTTGGCCTGGGCGGGGTTCCGGACCGTCCACCTGATCCACACCTACCGGCTGCTGTCCCGGCAGGCCACCGCGGCCGACCGACCCGCACTCGGGACTATCACCGGCGACCGCGATGGCGACCCGGTGCTCCTGGCCTGCGACCCGCTGATCACCCCACCTCAGCTGTTTGCGATCGCGCTGCGGACGCCGCTACCGGCCACCGCACTGCAACACGACGCTCCGCTCCGACTGCGCGCGCACGGCAAGCTGGCCGAAGGCGAACCCGTCGTGGCCGAGCTCCCCGACGGTGCACTGCTGATCCCGGCCGGCCCGGCGATCCCAGCAGATACCCAAATCCTGTGCGATCTACTGGATTCAGTGGGCGCTCTACAGCGAAAACACCAACCACACTGAACCCCTACAGCTGAGCGACCGGCAAGCCCTCTCCGAGACCATCGGATCGCCAAGCGACCGACGCAGGCCTGCCCGATCTGACATATCCGCACGTCACGGGATGGCACTGGCTCACACAGAACGTCACTGGATAACAGACCCGCGGATTAAAAGTCCGATGCGGAGGGTTATCGACTTTACTATCTGCTTTGTACCACCTGATGACAGCTCGCACCACCACGAATTACCTGGGTGCTTCTAGAACCCAGCGAGGCGAGGCCATTTTGATGGCCTCGCCTCGACGCTTGTACCGCCACGACCCACGTCGTGCCGTCGGGCTCCATGACAAGCGAGCAACCACGCTCGACCGCGGGCTCCTATGAGAGTGCCGCCGCGATCACGGCCGTCGACGGACTCCACAGCCCCAAAAGCACGGCAGACGCGTCGTCTCAGACGCCGACAGCCGACTTCTGTAGTCGCGAGGCGATCACCCCGCGTTCGGCCCTGTGGTTGGCGCGGATCGTAGCGGCCCTCTAGGGAAGCGATGAAGCGCTCGGGATGCTGGATGTAGGTCGCGATCGTGCTCGGTCGGTGGTTCCCGGCGGCCAGCAACTCCTGGCGGTACCTGGCCAATTCGTCACGCGAGCCGCGCGTGGTCCACGCCTGCTCGGTCATGCCCGTCACTATGTCGCGCCTCAACGGCGCCAGAGAGAGCCCTGGCAGAGTGTGCGGATGAACGTTCGCACTGCGACCGTTGATGACCTGCCTCGCGTCCTGAATCTGGTGACACAGATGTTCCGGGATCTCGGGACGCCCGTCGCGTCAGCCGAGTGGCAGCACGCGGCACGGCACCGGCTGGAAGCCGCAGACGCAATCGCTACCGTCGTCGCGACCGACGACCGCAATGAGCCGATCGCGGTCGCGGTCGGAATCATCGACGAACGAATCCCCAGTCCGCGCCGGCCTGATGGCCGGATCGGTTACGTCGAGTGGCTCGCCACGGATCCGCACTATCGACGTCGCGGTGCCGCGCGTCTCGTGATGACAGCGCTGCTCGACTGGTTCGACGAGCAAGGCGTCGCCACGGTTGACGTCCATGCCTCCCCCTACGCCCACCCGCTCTACCAGGCACTCGGCTTCCGGCCACCGGCCGCGACGCCACTGCGACGCATCAAACCCGACGATGACCGATGACTGAGCCAGCTCGACCACCCTCACTCCGCGGCAGATTCGTGCGTTTCCGGTCCTGGCGGAGGAGCGGTTCCGCCGGAATTGAGCCCATACCCGCGTTCTGCCGGATGGTCAGTGGCGAAAGCCTCGACTCGCCGGATTGGACGATCATGCAAATCCTTATCGCCATCCAGGCTGGCACGCAGATTAGCAGGGACTAGATCTTCGGGAGGCCGCGTCCGGCCCGAGAAAAGTCGTAGTTCTTCTCGGATCTCCTCCTAGTCCTGCCCGCACGACCATCGCGAATTCGTCGCGACCAAGAGAAGGCGAGACCTTCACCCAGAAACGCCTTCCCTCGGGCTCCGACACCGTAGTCCCCGTGATCTGCGTGAGCTGGTCGATCTGCTCCTGCACGGACTCCTCCGGATGAGTCTGGCGGAAGCCAGGCTCGAGAAGCCGACACGCCATGCCTTGTCCTCGCCCAGCAGCCGGAACTCACCGCGGAGCTGCCCAGGTCGAAGGCGAACCGACCGACCTGGACACGACCCGCAAGAATTCTCCGCCGGAAGACTTAGCCTTTGGTGCCCTGTCCAACCGCTACCTGATAAATAGTCGGCCGTAAAAGGTGCCAGGCGAGCAGCGCGAAAAAGAGGCAGACAGCCGCTGGGACGATATCAGGATCCCGCACGAACGACACGAGTGCGCCGATAGCGTGGCCGATCACCTCCACTACAACCACCCAATACGCCCACCGCCTGCGCCGCCCGAGCGACCAAGCCGTCATCAGACCGAAACCCGCCAGAATCAGTAGCGGCACCCCATACGCGGCCCACTGCCGGACACTACCGCCGAGCGCGAGCGCCCCGATTGCCACCCCAGCCGCAGCAAATCCGCTCAAGTAAATCATGAATTGAGCGATAGTTACGGCAATCGGAAACTTTCGGTCCTGACCGACCCTCGAAGGCCTTCCCCTAGGCATCAAACCCCCCTCCAAACCTCGGGCCTCGTGATGTATCTCGGGCTAGAAATTGAAGAGGAAGGGCGGTGGTAGTACCAATTAGAGGTCCTCCAGTACTGCCGGTAGCCCCAAAGGACGTTGTACTTCACCTTAACCTGATACTCGACCCGGAATGTAATGTACTCTTGTGTGCGGGTGATGGGATATCCGCCCTGACCGTTCGGGCCGGTCCACCCAACGGCAATGCACCGTCGGTAGATCAAGGACCGCGCCCGGATTCGATGATGAATTTCCTGGACCACGAAGCCGGTCGGGAAGGTCAGGACGTTGGAGATAACCCGACGATATGAGTCCCTGTCGGTGACGTTCGTCCACTTCGAGTAGTGCCATGGGGAAGCGTAGTACACCGCCCACCGCCCCAGGGACTGTCTCGCCAACGGTGTT
>NZ_BAAAYN010000118.1 GCF_039536245.1 Cryptosporangium minutisporangium
AGGCTGACAAGGGAGGGTCCCCCTCCCCTGACGCTCCGGGCTGTCACTCCTGAGTTCTGCTGGCGCGGGCCTCTCTCACCATTTCCCTTAAAACCCGGCGATCAAACCAGCGCCGGACCGGAGTGTCCGTAAAACGCAGCTGATCAGCGATAACCCCTGCGCTCCTGATAGTTTCCTCCCGCTCGTTAACCAGGGTGAGCAGGACCGGGCAGAATCGCGCATCGCGAATCAGAATGGCATCGAGGACCTGATCCAGCCTGTCGGTTTCGTCTTCGTCCAGGCAGTTATCATGATCATACTCCACGGCCAGCAAGCGCCAGTCACCGATCCGCCTGTCCATCAGACGGGGATTGACGGACGGCGTAAGCGCGGCGGCGATGCGCTTCGTATCCCGGTGGACGATTTCCGATATCTGCGTGAGGGAGGCTTTCAGGAAGGCCAGCAGATCGTCACATTCCGCCGCTGTCAGCCACTCCTGAGCGTAAGGCAGGCGGATAACCTGACAGTCAGCCAGCCGCTCCGGATGCGGATATGCCTGCACCGGAAAGAGATGCAGACGAGCCGGG
>NZ_BAAAYN010000119.1:0-19188 GCF_039536245.1 Cryptosporangium minutisporangium
GACGGCTCCGCGCCCGGACGGCTGCCCGCCCGGACGGCTCCGCGCCCGGACGGCTGCCCGCCCGGACGGCTCCGCGCCCGGACGGCTGCCCGCCCGGACGGCTCCGCGCCCGGACGGCTGCCCGCCCGGACGGCTCCGCGCCCGGACGGCTCCGCGCCCGGACGGCTTCGCCCCGGACGGCTTCGCCCCGGGCGGCTTCGCCCCGGGCGCCGCGGGCGGGCGTCAGACGGGCAGTGGAGGCGTGGCCTCGGAGAGGGCTCCCTCGGACAGGCGCAACCAGCGGGTGATCCCGAGCGCGCGGAGGAACACCTCGTCGTGGCTGACCACGACGAACGCCCCCTCGTACGCCTCCAGCGCGTTCTCCAGCTGCCCGACGCTGACCAGGTCGAGGTTGTTCGTCGGCTCGTCGAGCAGCAGCAGCTGCGGCGCCGGCTCGGCGTAGAGCACGCACGCCAGCGTGGCCCGCAGCCGCTCACCGCCGGAGAGCACCCTCACCGGCAGGTGCGCTCGTGCGCCGCGGAACAGGAACCGGGCCAGCAGCGTCAACCGCTCCGCCTCCGGCCGCGCGGGCGCGAACTCAGCGAAGTTCTCCGCCACGGTCCGGTCGAGGTCCAGCAGGTCCAGCCGCTGGGACAGGTAGGCGACCCGGCCGGCCGCGTGGCGGAGCACCCCCGCTTCCGGTGTGGCGTCGCCGGCGATCAGCCGCAGCAGCGTGGACTTCCCGGCGCCGTTGGGACCGATCAACGCGACCCGTTCCGGTCCCTGGAGGGTCAGATCGAGCCCGGTGAAGATCGTCCGGTCGCCGTACCGCACCTGCAGTCCCTCACCGCTGAACACCGTTCGCCCGGCCGGCACCCGGGTGTCCGGAAGCTCCAGCACGATCTTCTGGTCGTCCCGCAGCGCCCGCTCCGCCTCGTCCAGGCGGGTCCGGGCGTCACCGAGCCGGTTGGCGTGCGTCTCGTTCGCCTTCGCCGCCGATTCCTGGGCGTCGCGCTTGAACTTCCCGGCGAGAATCTTCGGCAGCCCGGCGTTCTTCACGTTGCGCGCGGCGTTGTTCGCCCGCCGGGTGGCCCGTTCCCGGGCCAGCTGTGCCTCCCGCTTCTCCCGTTTGACGTCCTGTTCGGCGCTGCGGACGTTCTTCTCCGCGACCTCCTGCGCGGCGCGGACAGCGTCCTCGTAGGCGGTGAAGTTGCCGCCGTACATCCGTAGCTGCCCCGGCTCGAGCTCGGCGATCCGGTCGACCCGGTCGAGCAGCGCCCGGTCGTGGCTGACCACCACGGCGCAGCCGCGCCACTCGTCGAGCACCCGGTAGAGCGACTGTCGGGCGTCGGCGTCGAGGTTGTTCGTGGGTTCGTCGAGCAGGAGGACGTCCGGCTGCTCGAGGAGCCGGGCCGCGACCCCGAGCGAGACGACCTCGCCGCCGCTCAGCGCGTCCAGCCGCCGGTCGAACGGGAGCCCACCGAGGCCGAGGCGGTCGAGCTGCGCGCGGGTGCGTTCCTCCACGTCCCAGTCGTCACCGATGGTGGTCAGCACCGCCTCGCTCGCGTCCCCGGCTTCCAGCGCGTCCAACGCGCGGATCACCGGTGCGATGCCGAGCACTTCGGCCACCGTGAGGTCGTCGGCGAGCGGCAGGGTCTGCGGGAGGTACCCGACCGTGCCCTGGACCGACACGCTCCCGCCGGTCGGCCGGTACTCACCGGCGACGAGCTTGAGCAGCGTGCTCTTCCCGGCGCCGTTCGGTGCGACCAGGCCGGTCCGGCCGCCGCCGATGGTGAAGGACAGTTCGGTGAAGACCGGCGTACCGTCCGGCCAGGAGAACGACAGGTCGGAGCACGTGAGGAAGAAATCGGACATGCGAGCCCTCGGAGTGGGAGGCGGGCACGACAAAGCGGCCCAGCAGGCGAACGGGGAACGACAAGATGGCCACGGCGGTGACGCGTCGCGCGCACCGGTGGCCGCTCACACTCCGGGATCACCCGGAGATGTCGTCGTCCCCTGCCACGGTTCGGCTCCCTTACGAGCTAACTCCTTTCGACGTTAACAGGTCACTGCCCGAGGCGGTCCACCATGTCCAGGACGGCGGCGGCTCCGTCCTCCGCTGCCAGGATCGCGGCGAGGCGACGAGCGCCGGCCCGGTATCGCGGGTCGCCGACGGCCGCTGTCACGGCGTCCGCCACCTGCTCGGGCGTGGCCGTACGCAGGCGGAGCGCCCCGGGCGCGACCGTCAGTTGCACCGCGCGGCGGGCCCACAGATGCTGGTCGGCCTGCACCGGTACCGGGACCGTCGGCACGCCCGCGCGCAGCGCCGCCGCGGTCGTGCCGGCGCCTGCGTGGTGCAGCACCGCGGCCACGTGCGGGAAGAGTCGCTCGTGCGGGACGTCGCCGAGCAGCAGGACGCCGTCGTCCGCCGGTTCGGCGTCCACGGAGCCCTGGACGAGGACGCGGAACCCCCGCCGGCGCAGCTCCCGGACGGCTAGTCCGGCGAACCGCCGTGCCCGCGGGGCGTCACCGAGGCTGCCCAATCCCACGTGGACCGGAGGGTCTCCGGCGGCCAGGAAGCCGGCCAGCGGCGGCGGGGGACGCCAGTCCGCGGGCGGCTCCGGCCACCAGTAGCCGACTGCGCGGAGGTCCGAGGGCCAGTCAGTCGGCGGCGGCAGCACCGCGGGGCTGAAGCCGTACACCACCGGCGGTGGCGCGATCGTGCCTCCTGGCGCCAGTCCCAGGCGGCTCCGGAGCGTCCGGACGGCCGGAGCCGAGAATCCGTCCACCACCGCGCGGACCGCTCGCGCCGACATCCAGTTGCCGAACCCGCCGAGACTTCGGACGCTGCTCACCGGCGGCGGGAACGCGCGGGTCGGGTGCGCCGGCTGGAGGTAGGCGCCGAGGACCGGAACGCCGAGCCCGGCGCCGAGGTGACCGACCAGCGGTGCGGTCGCGGCGCCGGTGACCAGGACGTCGACGCCCGGCCGGACGGCGTCCGGCAAGGCCGCGCCGACCGCGTCCAGATACCGGACGACGCGGGGCACGACGCGCACCGACAGCGCGGCGGCGTCCAGGATCGTCCGCGGGTCACCCGGCAGTGGGCGGAACTCGCACCCGGTGCCTCCGACCAGCGTCGCGAAGGGATCGTGCGTGGCGATCGCGACCGCGTGGCCCGCGGCCCGCAGGCGCGCGGCCAGCCCGGTATACGGCGCGACGTCGCCGCGCGACCCGACCGTGACGATCAGCACCCGCACGACCGCAGTATCAGGGGTCGGCGCGAGCCGTCCGCACGGACTCCGGGCGTGCGCTCAGGCCGGCCCCGACCGCGAGGCGCGTCGTGAGGCGGTCACGTGGCACGCGGTTCTCCGGGACGGCGCCCGCGCGGCGGGCGGCGATCGATGCCGGCTGCGACCCCCGCACCCGGTCGCGGCGGAGCGTAGCGAGGTAGATCGAGACCTGGTCGGCGGCGCGGCTGAGATCGAGGCCGAGCCGTTCCTCGATCCGGCCCAGCCGATAGAGCAGCGTGTTGCGGTGGATGTGCAGGGTGGCGGCGGTCGTCGTCCGATCGAAGCCGAACGCCACCAGCGCGTGCAGCGTCGCCTGCAGCTCGGCCGGGAGCGGGTCGTAGATCCGCGCGGTCAGCGCGTCGCTGACCTCCGGGCAGAGCTCGACGAGGACCTCCGGGGCGAAGTCGGCGAGGCCGATCGGTCCGGTGCGACCGCGCCGCACCGCGACGTCGATCACCACGTGCAGATCGCGGCAGGCGGCAGCCAGCCGCCCGCGGGAAGCGCCGACGCCGATCGCCACCGCGACACCCTCGGTCTCGGCGAGCCGGTCCAGCTGCGAGGCGGTGCCGCAGATCCCGTCGATGCGCTCACCCTCGCTGAACGCCAGCATCCCACCGGCCGCCGACAGTTCGGCCGCGAGCCGGGCGTGTTCGGCGGCACCGGCTCCCCGTCGCGCGGCGGCGAACGGCAGGTACGGACCGGTCGTGGACAGGCCGATGTCCTCGGCGAGCTCGACCAGGTCGGGGGTGAGCGCCGCGGCGCCGTCGATCGCGTCGAACAGCCGCCGGAAGCGCCGTTCGCGCTCCGAGCGCCGCAGGTCGCGGTCGTCGAGGCTGGCCTGCACGACCGCGGCGGTCATCAGGTTGACGAAAGCCATCATCTCTTCGGTGACCGTGACGACGGCCGCGAGGTCCTCCGGTCCGGCCGCGGACCGCACCGCGCGGCACGCGGCTTCGGCGCCGATCCGGTAGGAGCGCAGCAACTCCTCGACCGGTGACTGGGACGCTGCCGCCGCGCGCAGCGCCAAGGCACGCAGGTCGGAGCGGGACGGCTCGGTGCCGGAGAGCAGCATCCGGGTGAACATCCGGACGTGATCCCGGACCACCGGTGTGACCGCGTTCCAGCGCGGGTTGCCGACGCGCGGCTCCTGCGGTGCCTCCGGCGTGTCCACCTCGCGGCTGAGCCGCAGCGCGCGGACGACGGCCGCGGCGACGGCGTCCCGGTCGACGGCGTCGGTGAGCCGCCGCACCCGGGCGCGGTGGGAGAGCGGGGGAGGCTGGTCGGGTTCCGGCATGCGGCTCTCCAACGGTGGTGTCCGTCCTGGGCGGAGCGACCGCGGGGGAGCGAACGCGTCGAGCCACCGTCGCCAGGAAATGTGTGCGCTCAGCCTGTCGTGCCATCCGAGGATGGGATGGCCGCTGGGGACTGCGATAGGTCACCGATCGGGTTTCTTTAAGGTTCCCTGGTCATCCGTGATTCAGCTGATCAATGGCCGGTCAGAAACTGTTCGTCTGCGCCGAATAGGGCTCCGAAAGGCATCATATGCTGCGGCGTCACGTTTTGTTTTCCATTGTGGAACTCGCAGTTTCGTAACATATTGACCGGCGATCGTCACGCCCCTAGATTCCGACGCACGAGCGGCCCAATGTGTCCCAGACCACATGGCATCGATGCCAGGAGGTTCATCGTGCGGATCCGGATGGCGCCCCTTCTCGCGGCCGTGCTCGTCGCGGCCACGCTCGCTGCCTGCGACTCCGGCGGCGAGAATTCCGACTCCGGTCCGATCCGGATCGGCTTGACCGTCCCGCTCACCGGCAACTACCAGGCCCTCGGCACCGGCGACCAGCAGGGCGCCCGGATCGCGGTCGAGCAGATCAACGCCGACGGGGGCATCGACGGCCGGAAGATCGAGCTGGTCGTGAAGGACGACAAGACCCAGCCGGACCAGTCGGTACTCGCGTTCAACGCGCACAAGAACGAAGGCGCGGTCGCGGTCATCGGCTCCTCGTTCTCCAACTCCGCACTCGCCACGATCCCGCTCGCCGAGCGCAACTCGATGCCGTACATCTCGCTCGCGGCCGCCGATCAGCAGGTCGACCCGGTCCGGAAGTTCGCGTTCCAGATCCCGGCCCGGTCGTCCACCTACGCCGAGCAGACGCTGAAGTACCTGCAGGCGAGCAAGATCAGCCGGATCGCGCTGGCGCACGACACGAAGAGCTCGTACGCGGTGGCCGGGTACCAGGCGGTCCAGGAGCTCGCTGAAAACTACGGTGTCACGGTCGTCGTGGACCGGGCCTTTGACACCGGGACCCAAGACTTCAGCGCGGTGTTCGCGCCGGTGCGCAGCTCGGACGCGCAGGCGGTGTTCCTCTGGGCGACCGGACCGCCCGCGGTCATCGCCACCAAGCAGTTCGCGGCGTCCGGGCTGACGATCCCGCTCGTGCTGACCGGCGCGCAAGCCACGCCGCTGTTCGCGAAGCCGGCCGGAGCCGCCGCCGAGAAGGTGATCCTGTCCAGCTCGATCGGCGTCATCGGGCAGAAGCTGCCCGCGTCCGAGCTGAAGACCGCCGTGGACGCTCTGGCCGCCGACTACCAGAAGAAGTACGGCACCTACCCGCCGCAATTCGCGATCGACGGGTACTGCGGAGTGTTCGTGCTGGCCGAGGCGATGCGGAAAGCCGGGAGCACCGACGGGAAGAAGGTGCAGGCCGCTCTCGAGGAGCTGTCGCTGCTCACCCCGAACGGGCGGTACCGCTACAGCGCGGACGACCACTCGGGCCTGAGCACCGACAACATAGCGATCGCCACGATCACCGGTGGGGCGTTCACGCCGACACCGTGGATGACCGAGCAGTTGAGCACGAACCTCCCGAGCTGAGGCCGTGCTGAGCGTCCGGGGGCTGTCACGCTCCTTCGGCGGTGTGTTCGCGGTCCGGGAGGTGGACCTGACCGTTCCGGCCGGCCAGACCCGCGGCCTGATCGGACCCAACGGTGCCGGGAAGTCGACGCTGTTCAACCTCGTCGCGGGCTTGTTGAGGGCGGACGCCGGGCGCGTCGACTTGGACGGCACGGAGGTGACCCGGCTGCCGGCCCACCGACGGGCTGCGCACGGCGTCGCGATCGTGTTCCAGGGTGCGCGCGTGTTCCCCGGCCTGACCACCGTGGAGAACGTGATGGTCGGCGCGCACACCCAGGCCCGGCACGGTTTCCTCGGCGCGGCACTGCGTTCACGGCGCTGCCGCCGCGAGGAGCGGACCATCCGGGACGACGCGCTCGCGGCGCTGGACCGGGTCGGTCTCGCCGAGTGGGCCGACGTCCCGGCGGAGTCGTTACCGCTCGGGCAGCAGCGCCGCGCGCAGCTGGCGCGGGCGCTCTGCGCCCAGCCGCGGCTGCTGCTGCTGGACGAGCCGGGCGCCGGGCTGCGCGGCGCCGAACGGGCCGCGCTGGCCGGCGTCATCGACGGACTGCGGGCCGAGGGGCTGACGATGATGCTCGTCGAGCACGACGTCGGGTTCGTCTCCCGGCTCGCCGACCGCGTGACGGTGCTCGACCTCGGTGCGGTGATCGCGGACGGAACGCCGGACGAGGTCCGGCGGGATCCGGCGGTGGTCACGGCCTACCTCGGTCCGGACGCGACGCTCGGTCCAGCCGCGGCCCGCGATTCCGACGGAACGACAGCGCCTGCCGACGCCGAGGGGGACGACGATGCTCGAGGTGCGTGACCTGGTCGTCCGGTACGGCACCGCCACCGCGCTGGACGGCGTCGACTTGGACGTGGCGGCGGGCGAGATGGTCGCGCTGGTCGGTGCGAACGGCGCCGGTAAATCGACGCTGGTCAACACGCTGTCCGGAATCCTGCGCCCGGCGTCGGGGCGGGTGCGGCTGGACGGCCGGCTCGCGCAGGTGCCGGAGGGGCGCCAGCTGTTCGCGGCCCTGAGCGTCGAGGACAACCTCCGGCTCGGCGCGTGGCGCAACCAGCGGTCCCGCCGCGACCCCACCCGGATCTACGAACTCTTCCCCGACCTGGTGCGGCTCCGATCGCAGCTGGCCGGCTCGCTCTCCGGCGGTCAGCAGCAGATGGTGGCGGTCGGTCGGGCCCTGATGGCCGACCCCGACCTGCTCGCCGTCGACGAGCTCTCGCTGGGGCTGGCCCCGCTGGTGGTGCGTGATCTGGCGGCGCACCTGGCCGAACTCAACCGCGATCGAGGGCTGGCTCTGCTGCTGATCGAACAGGAGACGACGTTGGCCTTCGACCTCTGCAGCCGCGCCTACGTGCTGGAGGCCGGGCGGGTGGTCGCGACCGGGCCGTCGGCGGAGCTCCGCGCCAGCCCGACGGTGGCCGCCGCGTACCTCGGGGGACTGCCGGGATGAGCGACTTCCTCGGATACGTGGTCGCCGGTACCGCGCTCGGCTGCACGATCGCGTTGCTGGCCAGTGGTTTCGTCGTCGTGCACCGGGTGACCGGCGTGGTGAACTTCGCCCAGGGCATGTTCCCGGTCGTCGCGGGACTGGCCGCCGGGTCGTTGCTCTCGGCGAACTGGCCGCACGGCGTCGCCGAGATCGGCGGGGTCCTGCTCGCCGGTGCGGTGGGCCTGCTGGTCGGGGTGGTCGCGATCGGCAAGCGCGGTACCCCGCCGCTGGCGTCGCTGGTGATCACGTTCGGCCTCGGCTTCCTCGGCTACGCGATCGAGATCGTCATCTGGGGCGACCAGCCCCGGGGGTTCGATGGACTGTCCGGCGTCCTGACGGTCGGCGGGGTGCGGATCCAGCACCAGTGGCTGCTCGTGATGGCGGTGGCGGCGGCGACGTTCGCCGCGCTCGGCGCATTCTTCGGCCGCACGTACCTCGGTAAGGGACTGACCGCCTGCGCGTCGAACCCCTACGCCGCGCGGCTCGCCGGTATCGACGTCCGCCGGATGGGGTTCTACGCCTTCGCGCTGGCCGGGCTGCTCGGCGGCCTCGCCGGGGTGCTGCTGACGCCGCTGCAGTCGATCGCGTTCGACCGGGACGTCGCGCTCGCGGTGAACGGCTTCGCGGCGGCCGTTCTCGGTGGCCTGGACCGGCCGGGCGCCGCGCTCGCCGGTGGGCTGCTGCTCGGCGTCGGGCAGACGCTCTTCGCCGGCTACGTGGACGGCTCGTTCCAGACCGAGGTGGCGCTCGCCTTCATGGTGCTGGTGATGGTGGTCCGCGCGACCAGGCAGCGGGAGGCGATGGCGGTATGAACCGGATCGTCGGCGCCGCCTTCGCCGTCGTCGCGCTCACGCTGCCGTTCGTGCTGGACGACACCCGGCTCTCGATCTACGTGCTGATGGGGCTGGCCGTGCTCGCGGTCACCGGCATCTCGCTGCTGATGGGGTACGCCGGTCAGGTGTCGTTGGGGCAGGCGGCGTTCTACGCCGTCGGCGCCTACACCGCGGCGATACCGGCCGTGCACGGATGGCCGCCACTGGTCGGGCTGGTGGCCGCGCCGCTGGTGGCCGCGTTGGTGGCGGCGCTGCTCGGTGCGCTGTTGCTGCGGCTGCGCGGGCACTACCTGGCGTTCGCGACGCTTGCGCTGCAGCTGATCATCCTGTCGGTCGCGGCGGAGATCGAGTTCTTCGGTGGGGCGATCGGCCTGCAGGGCATCCCACAGTTCGGCGTGGGCTCGGTGACGCTCGACGACGCCCGCGAGTACGCCTGGCTCACCTGGGCCGCGGTGGCGGTGGTGCTGCTGCTCACCGCGAACATCGTCGCTTCGCGCCCGGGGCGAGCACTGCGGGCGCTGGCGGTCAGCGAGCAGGCCGCCGCAGCCAGCGGTATCCCGGTGACGCGGTACAAGGTGACGGTGTTCGCGCTGTCGGCGGCGTTCGCCGGGCTGGCCGGAGGCATCTACGCGTTCTTCCTCGGGTACATCGCGCCGGGCTCGTTCACGATCGCGATGTCGGTCGAGTGGGTGGTGATGGCGGTGTTCGGCGGGCTGGGCACCCGCTGGGGCCCGGTCGTCGGCACGGTCGCGGTGACGCTGGTCGTCCAGGTGCTCAACGACCTGAGCACGCGGCCGGGGGCACCCAGCTACGCCCCGACCGTGCTGGGGTACGCCGCCTACGCGGTGCTGTTGATCGGCGTCCTGCTGTTCATGCCGGCCGGGGTGGTGCCGTGGCTGCGCGCCCGGTGGGACCACGTGCGCCGGCGTGGGCGGGGCGGCAGTGGACCGGTGCCGACGGGTGCGTCCGATCGACCCGAGCCCGCCGCCACCGCGGGCCGGTGACCGGCTCCGGCCCGGCCGCCGGTGGAACACCCCGACCGGGCGACCTGGGACCGGGCGATCGGGGAGTGGGCGATCGGGGAGTGGGCGATCGGGCCAGCGGTACGCGACGACGGCGAGGGACGCGGCGGTCGGCCCGGGCACGGGGTTCGTATGATCCGGGGATGCCCCCCTCGACGAGCGCCGACGTCGCCGCGCGCCCCAGCGCGAGGGGCCAGGCCGCGCCGACGACCGGTGGCGAGGCGGTCGGGCTCGACGGGGACAGCACCGACGTTCCGCTGCCGCGGCGGCAGGCGGGCACCTCACCCCAGCACCTGCTCGTGACGCTCCTCGGCGACTACTGGAACGGCCGCCGGGAACACCTGCCGTCCGCGGCGCTGGTCGCGCTGGTGGAGGAGTTCGACGTCGGCGAGGTGAGCGCCCGGGCCGCGCTGCGCCGCCTGGCCCGCCGCGGTGTGCTGGAGTCCAGCAAGGTGGGGCGCAACACGTACTACGGGCTGTCCGCGTCGGCCACCCGGACGATCGTCCAGAGCTCGAGCCGGATCGTGCAGCTCGGCACCGGCGAGCGGTCGTGGGACGGCGTCTGGACGCTGGCGACGTTCTCGCTGCCGGAGGAGCAGCGCGACCTGCGCCACCTGCTCCGGAGCCGGCTGCGCTGGCTCGGGTTCGCGCCGCTGTTCGACGGGGTCTGGGTGTCGCCGCGGGCCTCCACCGACGAGGTGCGCGAGTTCCTGGACGAGCTGGAGATCACGACCGCGGCGGTGCTGCGTGCGGAGGAGGCGGTGGGGACGCCGCTGATCTCGGCGTGGGATCTGGAGGAGATCCGCCGGGCGTACGACGCGTTCCTCGCCGACACCAGCCCGTTGCGTGCGCGGCTGGACGGAGGGGACGTCGGATCGGCCGAGGCTCTGATCGCCCGGACCCGGCTGATGGACGTCTGGCGCACGTTCCCGGCCCTCGACCCGGACCTCCCCGAGGAGGTGCTGCCCGCCGACTGGCCGCGGCGCCGGGCCCGGGCGGTGTTCGGTGAGCTCTACGACGCGCTCGGACCGCTGGCCGAGGCCCGCGTCCGCCAGGTGCTGGCCCGCTTCGACGCGGCCCTAGCCCCCTTGGTCGCCCACCACACCACCTCAGACCTCAGCGCGGCCCGCTGAGAACGACGCTGACAGGCGAGCGCGAGGCCTTGAGACCCACAGCAAAGGTCGAGGCGGCCTCGCGCTCGACTGCCAGCGCCGCCCTCAGCGGGCTCCATCGCCGTAGCAAATGCCGAGGCCGGGGCGCTAACGCGCTGTCCAGCGGAGGGTTCCGTTGGCGGTGTCGCGAGCCAACTCGCGGGAGAGCGCCAGCGCGGCCGTGCGGACCGCGGGGGCCAGGCGTTCGAGGTCGAGGTGCTGCGCCCACCCGGTGATCGAGATCGCGGCGATCACCGAGCGCCGATGGTCGAACACCGGCGCCGCCACCGCCGACACCCCGACCTCGGCCTCCTCCCGGTTGACGCCGTACCCCCGCTCCAGCGCCCGCGCCAGCTCTTGGCGCAGCAGTCCCGGCATCACGATCGTCCGGGGCGTCAGCCGGGTGAGCCCGGCCTCCACGACTTGGCGCAGCTGGTCCGGCGATCCGTACGCGAGGAACACCTTGCCGGTCGCCGTGCAGTACGCCGGCAACCGTCCACCGACCCGGGAGACGATCGGCGTCGAGCGTCGGCCGCTCACCTTCTCCAGGAACAGCGTGTCGTTCCCGACCGGCACCGCCAGGTGGATGTTCTCGTGCGTCGCCTCGTACAGGTCCTCCAGGTACGGCAGCGCCGCCTCACGCAGCTCCCGGTGACGGGGCACCCGCTGGCCGAGGACGAACAGGCTCATCCCGAGCCGGTAGCCGCGGGTGGTGCGCTCCACCCCGCCCCAGGTGACCAGCTCGTTGAGCATCCGGTACGCGGTCGGCTTCGGCAATCCGGTGCGTTCGGCCAGTTCGGACAGGGTCAGATCGACGTCGGTCGCGCTGAACGCGTCGAGCAACCGCAGCCCGCGCGCCAGCACCGATTTCGGTACGGCGTCGCTGCCGTCCGCACGGTCCGGCTGGTCCATCCGCTGATCCTGGCGTCCCGCGAGCCCGGCGGCAATGCTTGTCATGTCGCCTCTGCGGTGGAGAGACCGTTGGCTGCGGTGAGCGTGCCGTCCGCGTGTGTCGTCACCGGAACCTCGACCAGTAACGGTGTCTGCCGGTCGCCGGCTCCGGCCACCACCGCACGCAGTTCGGCGGGGTTCTCCACCCGGGTGCACGCCAGCCCGAACGTCCGTGCGGCGGACTGCCAGTCCAGGCCCGGCAGATCCAGGCCGAGGTACTCGCCGCGGGCGGTCGACCGGCTCTTCGCGCCGTCGAGCGTGTCCTTCAGCGTGCGGTACTCGCCATTGTTCACGACGACGAACGTCACCGGGACGCCGTACCGCGCGGCGCTCCACAGGCCCTGCAGTCCGAACATCGCCGAGCCGTCACCGACCACCGCGACCACCGGTCGGGTGGGGTCGCCGAGCCGGGTGCCGATCGCAGCGCCGATGCCCCAGCCCAGCCCACCGCCGACCGTGTGGACGTAGGAGCGCGGCCGGTCCAGACGGAGCACCGAGCGCAGTGCGATGCCGGCCGTGATCGCCTCCTCCACCACCACGGCGTCCGGTGGCAGGCCCTCGGCGAGCGCGTGCATCGCGGCCAGCGGGTCGAGCGGCGCCGGGCCGTACCGTTCCCGGGCGTCCCGATCGACGGCGTCCCGGTCGGCCCGAACGCGCGCGGCAACCTCCGCCGCACGCTCCCGGATCCGGTCCGCGACCCGCCCGGCCGCGCCCGCGTCGGCCGCGGCCGGGGGCGGGGCCGCGTCGAGGTCGGCTAGTGCTTCGGCCACCGCACGATCGAGGGACCGCAGCGTCGGCTCGAGGGGACCCACCAGCCCGGCGGCGACGGAGAAGTTCCGACCGACCTCACCCGGATCGGAGTCGAGCTGAACCACCGCGGTGCCCTCCGGTATCGGCGGTCCGGGTGTGTAGTGGTGCGGCATGAACGCGTGGCAGCCGACGATCAGCACGACGTCGTGGGTCTCCAGCGCCGCCCGGATCGCCGAGTGCCGCGGCGGCAGCATCCCCAGGTGCAGCGGGTGGTTGCCGGGGAAGTCCACGCCGTCGTGCATCGGCTGCGACCAGACCGGCGTCCCGAGCCGCTCGGCCACCTCGACGAGCGCGTCGACCGCCCCCTCGCGTCCGACGCCGTCACCGGCCACGATCACCGGTGCGGTCGCGTCGCGGAGCAGGCGGACGGCGTCCGACAGGTCGTTCGCGGCACCGGCGCCGGCCACCCGCGACGGTGGCGGAACCACGATCGAGGAATCCTCCTCGAGCACGTCCATCGGGACCGAGACGAAGACCGGTCCGGCCGGCGGACGCCGGGCCAGCGCGAACGCGCGCCGCAGGAGCACCGGCAGGTCGTAGGAGTGGTGCACCTCGACCGCGGACTTCGCGACCGGAGCCGCCAGCCCGACCAGGTCGCCGGAGAGCATCGGGTCGGCCTGCAGGTGTCGCTGGTCCTGCTGACCGGCGAGCACCACCATCGGAGTGCGGGACCGGCTCGCGTTGAGCATCCCGATCAGCCCGTTGGCCAGTCCGGCGGCGACGTGCAGGTTGACGAACGCGGTGCGCCCGGTGGCGCGCGCGTACCCGTCCGCCATCGCGACGACCGACGCCTCTTGGAGCCCCAGCACGTACTCCAGATCCGGCGCGTCGACCAGGGCGTCGAGCAGCGGCAGTTCGGTGGTGCCGGGATTGCCGAACACGTGCCGGACGCCCTCGCTGCGCAAGATCTCCAGCAGTGCGTCCACGGGTTTCACGAGAGCTCCTCCTGCAGTGCGTCGGCGACCCGCGCGGCGAGCGCCATGACCGTGAGCGACGGGTTGACCGAGAGGGACGCGGGGATCAGCGACGCGTCCCCGACGTAGAGCCCGGCGACGTCGTGGCTACGGCCGGTCGGTCCGACGACGGATCGAGCCGGGTCGTCGCCCATCCGTGCGGTGCCCTGGACGTGGGACGTCGACAACCCGCTCCACACCACCTCCCGCGCACCGGCCGCCCTGAGCGCCGCGACGCTGAACGCCAGCGCGTCCGCCAGGCGTACCCGCTCCGCCTCGGAGAAACGCTTCGTCACGACCGCGTCGTCGTCCGCGCTGCGCTCCACCACACCGGTGTTCGCATCGTTCGCCATCGCGAGCACGCCGACCCAGTAGCGGTACCGGCCGGCGGCCTCCACCAGGCGCCGGCCCCAGAGCGGCCGGTTCGCGGCGTCGAGCAGGCTGCCGGCGAACGCCACCGGGTCCTGGATCGTGGTGCCCTCGATGACGAAGCCGCCGTCGGCATCGTCCTGGTGGTCCACGCAGTGGGCGGTGATCGGGTACACCTCGTGGCAGTCCTGCGGGTCGTCGAAGCGGCCGTAGACCAGCCGGGCCGGGTGCAGGCCCAGCGTCCGTCCGATCAGGCGACTGCTGGGGGTGTCCCGCGTCGTGCTCCGCAGCAGGATCAGCGGGGTCTGCAGCGCCCCGGCGGCGAGCACGACGACCCGACTGCGGACTTCGGCGCGCTGTCCGTCCGGACCTCGGTAGCGGACGCCGACCGCGCGGGTGCCGCCGTCGGCGAGCAGCACTTCCTCGACCGTCCGGTGCGTTCGGACGCGGATCTCGTCCCGGGCGAGTGCGGGGGACAGGAACGTGTTCAGCGCGGATTTGCCGGCGTTGCTGGGGCACCCGGTGAGGCACGCACCGCACCGCGTGCAGTTGTAGTCGGTGTACGACCGGACTGGCTCCAGCGTCGCACCGAGCGCGGCGAACCCCTCGGCGATGCGGTGCACGCTCGGTGTCCAGTCGGCGCGGGTCCGGACGCCGAGCAGCGCCTCGACGTAGCCGTACCAGGGCTCCAAATCGATCGTGAGGCCGGTTTCGGTGGCGAAGCGTGCGACGTCGGCCTCCGACGCCCGCATCGCGACCTTCGTGTTGATCACCGTGGAGCCGCCGACGCACCGCCCGGCCAGCAACGCCACCGGCCCGCACGCGTCGGAAGTCTCGGCGAACCGGATCGGCCACCAGAGCCGGTGCCGGGCTTCCAGCTCGAACCGGGTGTAGGACTCGGCCGGGTGGTAACCGCCCGCCTCCAGCACCAGGACGTCGTGCCCTTGCCGCCCGAGTTCGGCGGCGATCAGGCCACCGCCCGCGCCGGATCCGACCACGACGACGTCGGCCTCCGCGGGGACCGGTCCGGTGGTGTCGTACGGGTCGTCCGGCCAGGTCGGAATGTCACCGAGGAACGTCCAGTCCTTGCGGAGCCGGGTCGCCGCCGCCGGGGTGAAGCCGATCGTCTCGTGGGGCGTCGGGCCGGTGTGTCCCGGCAGCGTGAAATCGCCGTAGTACGCCTCGATGGCCAGACGCCTGAGCAGGGCGAACGCTGCCGTTCCGGTGAGTCGGGCCAAGCCGTCGGTGCCGACGGCCGACAGCAGGCCGATCGCGGCGTGCAGCTGGTCCTCCTCGGCGGCCGACAGACCGGCGACCGCCCGCTCGATGTACGCGGGCGCGCCGGCGGCGACCGAGCCGGGCACGATCGCCTCGCACAGCTCGGCGAGGACGGTGGCTTGACCGGGGCCGAACGGCATCTCGGCCTCCTCAGTGATCTGGTGATCTGGTGTCGACCGGTGGCTGTTCAGTGGCTCGACCGGAGAAGGCTCAGTGGCGCGCCGAGCCGCCGTCGACGTTGATGGTCTGGCCGGTGAGGAACCCGCTGCCCTCGTCGCAGACGTAGAGCAGGGTCGAGACCAGATCCTCCGGGCGTTCGGTCCGCGGCACCGCCTGCAGAGCCCGGACGCGGTCGAAGCCGCCGTCCGCGCCGGTCGTGGCGGTGGCGGTCTCGGTCGCGGTGAGCCCCGGCGCGATCGCGTTCACCGTGATGCCGTCGGCGCCGACCGCGGTGGCGAGCGCCCGGGTGAAACCGACCAGTCCGGCCTTGGAGGTGGTGTACGCGACCAGCTCGGGCGGGCCGAGGAACACCACCGCCGAGACGATGTTCACGACCCGGCCCCACCCGGCCTTCCGCAGATGGGGCAGCGCCGCGCGGGTGACCAGGAACGGGCCGTCGAGGTTGAGTCGCAGGATCCGGTGCCAGTCGTCCAGCGTGGTGTCCTCGAACGCCATCGGCGGGTAGATGCCGGCGTTGTTCACGACGATGTGGACCGCGGAGAACGTGTCCGCGACGATCTTCACCGCGGCCCGGACCGAGGCCTCGTCGGTGACGTCGACCGGGACCGCGAGGAAGCGGCCACCGGCCTCCTCGATCCGCGCCCGGGTGGCGGACTGGTCGGCGATGTCGAAGCCGGCCACCGCATGACCTCCGCCCGCCAGCGCGACCGCGAATTCCTGCCCCAGCCCGCGGGCTGCACCGGTGACGATCGCAACGCGGGGCGGCATGAGGGCTCCATTCGAGTCGGGGCGGAGGGTTCTGCGGAGAGCCCGCCGAACCGCGGTGGGCAGCGTGATCCCTCGGTGCGGCCGAGGACAAGGACCCCATTTCGCTGAGTGAAATAGTTGCTCGCTGACGCGATTCCGTACGCTGCCGATTTCGGTGAGCGAAACGGCGTCCTTGTGACCGGCAGGGGACGCGACCACCCTGCTGGCACCGCGGCCCCGCTTCTGACCTGGGAGACCGCAGCCCGCGAGGAGGCGCCCCGATGACCGACCGCCCCGCGACCGACACGGAGCCGCCGCCGGCCGTGGAGCCGGTCGCCGCTCCGCCGCGGCGGCCCTCCCGGACCTGGCTCCGGGAGGAGGCCGGCGTCCTGGTCGTGCTGGTGGCGCTCGTCGTTGTCGTCGGTGCCTTCCAGCCGGACTTCTGGATCGCCGGCAACCTCACCGAGATCGCCCGGCAGTCCTCCTACATCGGCATCCTCGCGATCGGCATGGTGTTCGCGCTGGCCATGCGGGAGGTCGACCTCTCGGTCGGCGGCACCTACGCGCTCACGATCGTGGTCGGCGCGCTGCTGACCCGGGACGGCGTCAGCCCATGGGTCGCCGCGGTCGTGGCGATCGCGATCGGCGGTCTGCTGGGCTTCCTCAACGGCCTGTTCACCACGTACGTCCAGGTGCCGTCGTTCATCGCGACGCTCGGCACGCTCTCGCTCTACAAGGGCCTCGCGCTGGCGCTCTCGAACGGCCAGCAGGTCGGCGGCCTGGATCAGGACCATCCGTTCTTCCAGGTCGTCGGCGGCACGATCCTCGGGCTGCCCGGCGCGGTCTGGGCGCTGCTGCTCTCCGCGGCGCTGATGACGGTCGTGTTCACCCGGACCCGGTTCGGCGCACAGATCCGTGCGGTGGGCTCGAACCCGGACGCGGCGGCGTTCACCGGCATCCCGGTGAACCGGGTCCGGATCAAGGCGCTGACCGTCACCGGGTTGCTCGCCGGCGTCTCCGGCGTCCTCGCGCTCTCGTTCTTCGTCGCCGGTGACCCGACGGTCGGCCAGGGCTACGAGCTGATGGCGATCGCGGCCGCGATCATCGGCGGGACCCCGCTGCGCGGCGGCACCGGCTCGGTGCCCGGAGCGGTCCTCGGCTCGCTGATCCTCAGCGTCGTCGCGGCCAGCCTGGTGTTCTTCAGCGTCCCGATCAACTGGACGACGTTCGCGACCGGCGCCGTGATCCTGCTCGCCGTCGCGCTCGACAGCGGCTTGCGGAGGGCCCGTGCAGCCCGCCGCCGCACCACCTCCTGACGCGCACCCCCGGCCCCCGGAAGGACCCCCGATGATCCCCTTCACCTCGCCACGGCCCCCGACCGTGCACCGTTTCGGCCGTTCCAGAGGCTCCTACCGTGCACGGTTCGCGGCGGTGCTGACGGCCGTCGCGCTGGTGGCGACCGCCGCGTGCGGTGACTCGGGGAGCTCCGGCGGGACGAAGAAGATGTCGTTCGTCGTCGCGAACATCAGCTTGAACTTCGCGCTGGAGATGGCGAACGGCGGCAAGTACGCCGCGGAGGAGGCCGGCGGCATCGACCTCAAGGTCGTCGGTCCGGCCACCACCGACGGGCCGCAGGAAGTGCAGATGTTCCAGAACACGATCACCACGAACCGGGACGGCGCGGTGGTCGAGAACCTGGCCCCTGACCTGTTCACCCGACCGTATGCCCAGGCCGTCGAGAAGGGCATCCCGATCGTCGCGCTCGACACCGTGCCGCTGGACGGCAGCAAGGTCGACCTCTACGTCGGCAACGACAACTACGAACTCGGCACCCAGTTGGCCGATGAGGCGATCGAACGCCTGCCGAAGGACGCGCGCGGCACCGTCGTCCTCGGCGTTCCCAACCCCGGCGTCCCGGTGCTGGAGATGCGGGCGAAGGGCATCAAGGACACGTTCGCGAAGAAGCTGCCCGGCGTCACGATCAAGGGCCCGTTCCAGACGTTCAGCGACCCCGGTCAGAGCTACAACGCCTGGTCGTCGCAGGTGCGCGCGAACCGGAACGCGCTGGCGTTCCTCGGCGTCGGCGACGCCGACAGCTACTCGCTCGCCCGGCTGAAGAAGGAGACCGGCGGGAAGTGGCTCTCCGGCGGGTTCGACCTGGACGCCAAGACGCTGGAGGCGGTGAAGGACGGTACGAACTTCGTGACGATCTCCCCGGAGCACTACCTCAAGGGGTACGTCGCGATGCGGCTGCTCGCCGAGGCGGTGAAGGACGGCGAGGACCTCCCGAAGGGCTGGTTCTACACGCCCGGCGTGGTCGTGGACTCCAGCAACATCGACGCGATCATCGCCCGTCAGGCCTCCGACGACGCCCGGCGCAAGGGCATCGCCGACGAGGCGAAGAAGCTGTTCGCGGATACGGACGCCTACCTTCGTCCGCTGAAGGACGCCCGCTGAGATGCTGCTCGCCTCCGACCTCACCAAGCGGTACGGCGGCGTGACCGCGCTCGCCGGCGCCGGTCTGCGGCTGGCGCCCGGCGAGGTGCACGCGCTGCTCGGCGAGAACGGCGCGGGCAAGTCCACGCTGGTGAAGATCCTCGCCGGGGTGGTGGCACCGGACAGCGGCCGGATGACGATCGACGACCGCGAGGTGCGGCTGACCGGCCCGGCCGACGCCCGGCGGCACGGCATCGCGGTCGTGTCCCAGGAGCTGTCGCTCTTCGGAGACCTGGACGTGCTCGGGAACCTGTTCGTCACCGGCCAGCCGGTGCGGAGAGGGCTGTTGGACCGCGCCGAGATGACGCGGCGCGCAAGCCCGCTCCTGGCCGAACTCGGCCTGGACGACGTCCCGCTGCGGACGCCGGTCGGGGAGCTGGACCTGGCCCGGCGGCAGCTGCTGGAGATCTGCCGCGCGCTGCTCGGGGATCCGGGCGTGGTCATCCTCGACGAGCCGACCTCCGCGCTGCCCGCCGCCGCGGTCGCCCGGCTGCACGCGGTGATCCGGGGGATCACCGCCCGGGGCGTCGCCGTGCTCTACGTCTCGCACTTCCTGGAGGAGGTCGCCGCGCTCGCCGATCGGGTGACGATCCTCCGGGACGGTCGCAACGTGGTCAGTGAGGTGCCTGCCGCGCAGCTCTCGCTCGCCGAGATGGTCACCGCGATGCTCGGCGAGGCGCCGCTGGCCGCTCGTTCCGCGATCGCGGCGTCGACGGCGG
>NZ_BAAAYN010000119.1:19198-23082 GCF_039536245.1 Cryptosporangium minutisporangium
CTCGGCCGCCGCCGACGACGACGCCGCGGACCCGGGAAGCCGGTCGGTGCAGCTCGACCGGGTCACGGTTCCGCACCGGCTGGAGGACGTCTCGCTGACCGCGCGGGCCGGCGAGGTGGTCGGGCTGGCCGGGCTGCAGGGCGCCGGGCACCTCTCGGTGTTCGAGGTGTTGTGGGGCCGAGCGGTCCCGACGTCGGGCGACGTCCGGCTGCCCGACGGCGGCGCCCGGCCCCGGACGACGGCGGACGCGGTGCGGTGCCGGGTGGCGTTCGTGCCGAGCGATCGCAAAGGGCTCGGCCTGACGCTCGACCAGACCGTGGCCGAGAACGTCACCTGCGTCTCGTGGCTGGCGCGGCGCCGCGGAGGATGGCTGCTACGGCCGGGACGGGCCCGGACGGTGGCCCGGCGGCACATCGCCGAGCTGCGGATCAAGGCCGAGCCCGACGACCTCGTCGGTCAGCTGTCCGGCGGCAACCAGCAGAAGGTGGTCTTCGCGAAGTGGCTGGAGGCCGAGCCGGACGTCGTCCTGCTCGACGACCCGACGCGCGGCGTCGACGTCGGGGTGAAGGCCGAGATGCAGCAGATCGTGCGGCGGCTCGCGGCGGCCGGGAAGGTCGTGCTGATGTGCTCGACCGACCTCGCCGAGCTCGCGGAGGTGTGCGATCGGGTCATCGTCCTGTACCGCGGCCGCGTCCGCTCCGAACTGTCCGGCGACGCGCTCACCGAGCACGCCCTGCTGCACGCCGTGAACACCGGCCAACTGGCCGCCCCCACGGCCCTGGAGCCCTCTCAGGGCGACGCTGGCAATCGAGCGCGATGACGCCGTGACCTTGGCCTCGGTGTCATAAGGAATCGCGCTCGCCGGTCAGCGTCGTTCTGAGAGGGCCGCCCTCGGGATAGGGTGGCCGTAGTGCCAGCCTTGGGCCCGTTGGATCCCGAGGCGGCGGGCGAGGTCGGCCTCGGCGGGGTTCTCGATCCCCTCGACCGTCGTGGTCAAACCGAGCCGGTCGGCCAGCGCGGTCACCATGTCGAGCACCTCGGCTCCGGCCTGCGCCGCCGCGAACGGCAGCCGTCGCACCGGGTCGAGCAGCGCGCCGGCCAGCTTCAACCCGTGCACCGGCAGGCTCGGCAGCATCGCCAGCCGGGACAGCCCGGTACCGAAGTCGTCGAGCGTGAGCTGGACGCCGCTCGCCGCCAACCCGCGCAGCACCGGTAGGTCGGCGTCGACCAGCAGGGCGTCCTCGGTGATCTCCAGGTGCAGCAGCTGCGGCGCGAGGCCGGTGCGGTCGAGCACCTCACGGACGTCGTCGACCAGGCGCGGTTCGTGCAGTTCGGCGGCGGAGAGGTTGACGCCGACGAACATTGGACGGCCGGCGTCGCGCTCCCACTCGACCGCCGCGCGGCAGGCATCCTCGCGCACACGGCGGCCGAGCCACCGGAACAGCTCGGGGCTCGCGGTGGCCAGGAACGCGGACGGTGGGAGCGTGCCGCGGGTCGGGTGCTCCCACCGGGCCAGCGCCTCGAAGCCCAGCACCTGCTCGTCGTCGAGCCCGACGATCGGCTGGTAGTACGGCACGACCTCGCCGCGCTCCAGGGCGGCGGGCAGTTCGCTGCGGTAGCCGGTGTCGAGCGGACGCCCGGTCCGCCCCACCCGCGCGGCCGTTTCGTCCGCGGCGGCTTCGGCCGAGGCGACCCCCGCGGCCCGGGCGGCGTCGGAGAGCTGCGCGCGGAGCGCCCGCTCGGCGCGCTGGCGAGCCACCAGGTCGGAGCTGCGGATCGCGTCCTGCTGCGCGAGTGTGCGGTCGTGGGCGGCCCTGGCGAAGCCGACGCCCACCGCGGCCAGCAGCTCCGCCAGCCGCGCGGGTGCCTCCGGGTCGGGTGGGTCGGCCCAATCGGTGTCGAGGTCGCCGGGGAACCGCTCGGCCAGCAACCGCAACGTCCGCCCGAGAGCGTCCGGTGCCGCGAACCCGATCGCCACGACACCCTCGCCGATCGCCCGTCCGGCGGCGGACGGCTCCGCCCGGCCGAGAAGTCCGTCGGCGGCCTGTTCGGCGAGCCGCCGCAGCCGGTCGGCGATCACCGTGCGGTCGTCCGGCACCCAGCTGGTGCCGCTCAAGTGCCGCGCCCACTCCCAGGCGAACACCGCGACCGTGACCGAGCGGTGGTCGACCTGTCCGACGGGGGCGGGCGGAGCAACCGGAGCGGTCGGAGCCCCGACGGGCACCGCGGGTCCGATGGGCAGGGCCGACCCGGCGGGCAATGTCGACCCGCCGGGCCCCGAGGTCACCGCTTCCACCCGACCGCGCCGTAGTTCCCGCACCAGGACGGATCCCGATCCGCCTCGTCCGGCCAGTCCGGCTTCCACTGCACAGCCCAGGTGAGACCGGGCTCGACCAGGTCCCACCCGGCGAGGAACCGCTCGACCTGCGCGTAGCTCCGGGTGGTCGCCGGATTTGCGCTGCCTTTGTAGATCTCCTCGATCCGCTTCATCTCCTCCTCGCGACCGTCCATCGTGGCGTGCGCGAGAACCAGGCCGCTCCCGGTCGGCAGCGCGTCCCGGAACGTCGAGACGATGTCGGCCGCCTCGTCGTCCGAGCCGATGAAGTGCAGCACCGCGACCGTCAGCAGGCCGATCGGCTGCGAGAAGTCGAGCATGCGCTGGGTGACCGGCGCGTCGAGCACGTCCTGGGTGCGCCGGATGTCCGCGTGCACGATCCCGGCCCGGTCGACGTCGGCGAGGATCGCCTCGCTGTGCGCTACCGCGACCGGATCCAGGTCGACGTAGACGACGGTCGCGTCGGGGGCGACCTCGTGCACGTTGCCGGCGGTCGGGATGCCCGAGCCGAGGTCGAGGAACTGTCGGATGCCCTGGTCGAGCAGGTAGCGGACGCCCCGATGGAGGAACGCGCGGTTGGCTTGGGCAGCGAGTTGGCCGTCCGGGAACAGCGCCAATGCTTTGCGCGCCATCTCCCGGTCGGAGGCGAAGTTGTGCGAGCCGCCGAGGTAGTAGTCGTACATCCGAGCGGCCGACGGCTGATCCGGATCAACCGTGTCCGAAACCCAATCCGGACGATCCACGCGCATGCTCCCGGTGCAGGGGGTGGGTGACGATCCTGGGGACGTCGATCTTAGGGCCACTGTGGCCGGTGGAGGTTTCCGACCGACGTCGGTTCTGCAGTTTTCTCACGGTTTCTCGGTGTGTTCAGACGCGCAACTCGAAGTACGCCAACTGCGTCATCGAGTAGCGCGCCAGGTCCTGATCGGACAGGCCGTCCGCGGCGTGCGAGTCGGCGACGATGCTGCTAGCGAACCGAGTCGGCAGCAATACCACGAGGTATCGAAGTCGCATCCCGGCGAAACCGGCGTAGCCGATCTGGTTCGCCGGGACGTAGACGCACGAGCCGAGCGTGCGGATCACCGGGCGGGGGTAGTAGCGGCCGTTGCCGGGGTTGTGCTCCGGCGTCGAGTCGACCGTCGCCGGATCGGCCCGCTCCAGCATCTGGACGACGGTTCCGGCCGGTGGCGGCTCGGACAGCGTCGCGGCGATCTCCAGCCGTGGCGGGTCGGAGCGCTGCAGGTGGTAGGCGAGGGCCTGCAGCTTGGTCGGCGCGCCGTCCCGCCCGGGGAGCGCGACCAGCCGCGGAACGCTGTCCTGCGCGGGTGAGATGCACGGGCCGGCCGTCGCCGCGGCCGTGCCGTTGGGCTCCGGCTGGTCGGACGACCACCGGTCGATGCCGGCTCGGGCGCCGTTGACCAGCGCCACGGCCGCCAGCACGGCCACGGCCGCGTAGAGCGTCCGCGGCCAGGTCCCGACCGGCAGCCATCGGTTCCGGCTGCTCCGCCGTTCATCCGTCGGTCTTTTCCGGACGACGCCGGGCGGCGCG
>NZ_BAAAYN010000120.1 GCF_039536245.1 Cryptosporangium minutisporangium
CTTCCGTCCGGATAAACCCCTTGCGGAAGCTGTCTGAAACGACGCAGGATATCGGCCGGGATGTTGATCTCTAATTGCTTCAGATACTCTTCATCCCCTTCCGTCAGGCGCATCATAAACAGGCTGTTCATGGTTTTAAGCACACTCGAAGGCATATGGCTCAGATACTGAGACGAGAAGGCAGTACGGACGTTGAATTTACGATCTTCAAGGTCAGCGGTGTTCAGCGCATTTTGAATAAAGTCGATGCCGGCAAAGNCTCCCTGATGCGCGCCTGGTGATATGCCCTGTACTGCTCCGGTAAAGCAGGAATGAAGGTTTCTGCGGACTGAGGCAGGTAGTAGTTACGCACAGCCATCTGGCGCGCAAAAAGATACATAATGCCGGACTTGAGCTTACCTGCAGGTGTCGTTCTGTCACCGAGGACGTTTTGCATGTCCAGGATCGCAATGCGAGTCTCCGGGCTGAAATCATAAACCGTTATCCCTGAGAAAATGGCATACTCAGCTGCAGCAGCCTGGAAG
>NZ_BAAAYN010000121.1 GCF_039536245.1 Cryptosporangium minutisporangium
CACTCCCTCCTTCCCAGTACTATGCTGAGGACAGGCTTTCATTCGGAGAACCATCATGGAAAACATTGCGCTTATTGGTATCGATCTGGGTAAGAACTCTTTCCATATTCATTGTCAGGATCATCGTGGGAAGGCCGTTTACCGTAAAAAATTCACCCGACCAAAGCTAATCGAATTTCTGGCGACATGCCCGGCAACAACCATCGCGATGGAAGCCTGTGGCGGTTCTCACTTTATGGCACGCAAGCTGGAAGAGTTAGGGCATTTTCCAAAGCTGATATCACCGCAATNAGCAGCATCACGTCCATCTATGCGTTTCGTGCAGCCCAGAACCGAATCTCAGCAGGCAATGCGAGCTCTGCATCGTGTCCGTGAATCCCTGGTTCAGGATAAGGTGAAAACAACTAATCAGATGCATGCTTTTCTGCTGGAATTTGGTATCAGCGTTCCGCGAGGTGCTGCCGTTATTAGTCGACTGAGTACCCTTCTTGAGGACAGTAGTTTGCCTCTTTATCTCAGCCAGTTACTGCTGAAATTACAACAGCATTATCACTATCTTGTTGAGCAGATTAAAGATCTGGAATCTCAGTTGAAACGAAAGTTGGACGAAGATGAGGTTGGACAGCGCTTGCTGAGTATTCCCTGCGTTGGAACGCTGACTGCCAGTACTATTTCAACTGAGATTGGCGACGGGAAGCAGTACGCCAGCAGCCGTGACTTTGCGGCGGCAACAGGG
>NZ_BAAAYN010000122.1 GCF_039536245.1 Cryptosporangium minutisporangium
CGGGCGGCACGCCGGCAGCCGTCGGGGCGGGCGGCGGCAGCCGTCCGGGCGGGGCGGCGGACTACGCGGTTCCGTCGCCGGTCGGGGCACCGCCGTAGCCGACGGCGAACGCCCGCTTCAGGTAGTCCCACGAGGCGGCGTCGACGATTCCCCTGGTCGCGCGGTCCGGGCCCTGTCCGTCCAACTTGGCGTAGATCGCCGACCGTACGCCCCGGTCGCCGCCGGTCATCTCGTCCAGGACCGCGCTCCAGAGCCCGGCCAGCCGCTGCACGTCCGGGTCGGCCGGATCGGTGCCCGCCTCCAGGTGCGGCCGAAGAGTAGCGACGAGCCGCCCGCACCGGTCCTGCCAGCCGGCGAACCGGTCGTCGAAGCCGGGCTCCCGGTGCCGTGCCGCCGCGGCGGCCAGCTGTTCGGGGGTGAAGTAGCTGGACTGCATCATCGCCTCCATCGTCCGGATCAGCTCGTCGATCGAGGGGTCCCGCGCCTCCCGCAACGCCTGCTGCAGCGTCGCGAGCCGACGCCGCAGGTCGTGCAACGCCGCGAACTCCCGGTCGACCTGGCTCCGCTGCCGCTCGACGATCGGGCCGAGCTCGGCCGGCCCCCCGTCCAGCGCGCGCGTGACCTCGGCCAGCGACAGCCCGAGGTAGCGCAGCCCCAGGACCTGGTAGAGCCGCCGGACGTCGGCCGCCGTGTAGAGCCGATGACCAGCGGCGGACCGTTCGGCCGGCCGGAGCAGCCCGATGACGTCGAAGTGGTGCAGGGTCCGGACCGTTACTCCGGAGGCGCGCGCCAGCTCTCCGACCTTCCACCGTCGTTCGTCCACGAGATCACCCGGATTCGACGTTAGGTCCTGACCCCACGTCAGGTTCAAGCCCGCGGGCGCGCGCGAGCGGCGGGGGCTACGCCGCGGCTGCGCGGCCGCGGTCACGCGGCGGCAGGCTGCGCGGTGAGCGTGGCCCCGCGGCGGCAGGCTGCGCGGTGAGCGTGGCCGCGGCGGTTACGCGGCTGCGGCGGGCTTGCGCGCGGCCAGCCGCTCGACAACGCCGAGCGTGAAGCGGTCGTGCCGTTCGATCGGCAGGCCGAGTGCCTGCACGTGCCGGATCGGCCGCCGACGCCAGTGCTCGCCGCCGAGCGGAACCGTGATCACCTCGATCGCGCGCTGGAGCAGGCGGCCCGCCCAGGGTGCGGCCTCGACGTGGTCGGCGAGCAGCAGCAGCCCGTCCGGACGCAGCACCCGGACCATCTCCTGCACGGCCTGCCGGTCGTCGGGGATCGCGCAGAGCGAGAACGTGCACACGACCGTGTCGAACGAGTCGTCGGCGAACGGCAGCGACTGGGCGTCACCGACCCGCAAGTCGTGGTCGCGGCCCAGATCGCTCGCGCGGCGGCGGGCCTGGTCGAGCATCGGGGAGCTCCACTCGATGCCGGTCAGGCGGACGTCGTCGGGGTAGTGCGGCAGGTTCAGCCCGGTGCCGATCGCCACCTCGAGCGTATTGCCGGTGGCTTGACGGCAGACCCAGGCACGGGTGTCGCGGAACAAGCGCCGGTCCATGAAGCCCATTTGCCGGTCGTAAGAATCGGCCTGCTTGTCCCAGAACCGGCGCAGCCGATCGTCACGGTTCGTCAACTCTGGCACGGGGTGCTCCTCCCGTTCGCCGTCGGTGCTCTCGACGGTACTCAGTCGTCCAAGAGGCTCCCGGGTCCGGCGCGCTCCGTCGCCTGGGTACAGCTAGACGTGTATTCATTGTTCGCTGTACTGTCACGGCCATGAAGACGCTGACCTACGGGGAGGTCCTGGCGCGGTTCGGGCATGCGTTGTCCGATCCGGTCCGGGCGCGGGTGTTGCTGGCCCTGCGCGACGGACCGGCCTACCCGGCGGACCTGGCCGAACTGCTGGGCACGTCACGGCAGAACCTGTCCAACCATCTGGCGTGCCTGCGGGGCTGCGGGCTGGTGGTCGCCGTACCGGAAGGCCGCCGCACCCGGTACGAACTCGCGGACGCACGGTTGCGGCACGCGCTGGGTGACCTGCTCGGGTTGGTGCTGGCGGTGGATCCGGAGGCCTGCCCGGACGCGGACGACAAGGGCTGCTGCTGATGGGCTCCCCGTTGCCGCTGGTGGGTCTCGGGCCGTCGCCGTCGCGGCGCACGACGCTGGCCCGGCGGGTCCGATGGCTGGTGGCGGCGACGATCGCCTACAACGTGGTCGAGGCGGTGGTGGCCCTCACCGCGGGCAGCCTGGCCTCGTCGACCGCGCTGATCGGCTTCGGTCTGGATTCGGTGATCGAAGTGTCGTCGGCAGCCGCGGTGGCGTGGCAGTTCGCCGGCCGGGAGCCGGAAGCTCGGGAGAAGGTGGCGCTGCGGGTCATCGCGGTGTCGTTCTTCGCGCTAGCCGCCTACGTCGGCGTCGAGTCCGTCCGAGCGCTGATCGGCGGGGAACGCGCTGACCATTCGACGGTCGGCCTGGTGCTGGCTGCGCTGTCGCTGGTGATCATGCCGGTACTTTCGGCCGCGCAGCGTCGGACGGGCCGGGAACTCGGTTCGGCCTCGGCGGTCGCGGACTCCAAGCAGACAATGTTGTGCACCTATCTGTCCGCCGTCCTGCTGGTCGGCCTCGGCGTGAACTCGCTGTTCGGCTGGTGGTGGGCCGATCCGATCGCGGGGCTGGTCATCGCCGTGATCGCGATCAAAGAGGGACGCGAGGCCTGGCGCGGAGACGCGTGCTGCGCGCCAGGATCCGCCCTGGTCAACGTGTCCGATCGCGGCACCGGCTGCGCCGACGGCTGCTGCTCCGACCACAGCTGAACAATCGCCTCAAGGAGATCCGTCGATGGCAGTGGCAGCGCTGGTGCTGTATCTAACTGGACTCGGTCTGGCGTTCGGATGGCGCAGCGTCGCGCAGCGGCGCCGCACCGGTGACACCGGCCTGCGCTTGCACGCCGGGCCGGTCGGGTCAGTGGCGTGGTGGGCGAAAATGTCGTTCGTCGCCGCGCTGTTGCTCGGCGCCGCCGCGCCGATCGCCGCGCTGGCCGGCCTGCCGCTGGCGGCCGTCTTCGATCGGCCCGTGAGTCGGTGGCTCGGGGTGTTGATCGCGGTCGCCGGAGTCCTCGGCGTGCTGTGGTGCCAGTCCGGAATGGGCGCCTCCTGGCGGGTCGGGGTGGACCCCGCCGAGCGCACGGCACTGGTGACGACCGGCCCGTTCGCGGTCGTGCGGAACCCGATCTTCACCGCGATGATCGCAACGAGCGCCGGTTTGGCGTTGATGGTGCCGACCGTGGTCGCGTTCGCGGCGCTGGTGCTGTTGATCGCGTCCGTCGAGTTGCAGGTGCGCGCTATCGAGGAGCCATATCTACGACGCGTCCACGGCAGCGTCTACACCGCTTACACCGCGGAAGTCGGCCGATTCCTCCCGCGCATCGGCCGCGCGTCTGCCGGTACGACGCCGTGAGCCGGTGATCCGCCGCGCGACCGGTGGACGCGTTCGTGGTCGCCTGCGCCGGCTCGAGGATCTACCTGGCCGGCGTCGAACGAGTGAGTTGGTGGCCGCGCTGATGCCGGGGTCGCGTCGACCGGTGTTGAAAACGGCGATCCGGTCGGCGCGCTATCCCGCCGACAGCGTCCTGGCACCCTTGGGCGGTGGCGCATCGGCCGGGGACGACACCGCTGCCTGCGTCCGCCTCCACCACTGACGGTGTTGATCTTCAGGCGCGGTCGGTAGCGGGTTGGCGTGCTGCCTGCGGGGTGGCAGTCGCGCCGACGGCACCACCGCAGGGCCGCGCGTGCGGCGGCGAACGCGGCCCCCGGTTGTCGGAGGTGGTGCCGCCGTTACCACCGGGAGGAGTCGTTTTCAGGGCTGTGGACGGCGGTTTTGTGTCGGTGGGGCGG
>NZ_BAAAYN010000123.1:0-820 GCF_039536245.1 Cryptosporangium minutisporangium
TCACCAGGCATCGGCAGCAGCTCGACCAGGTGGCCCATTTCGTACGTACGAAATCAGGCGACGCTATGCGAAATCTTGGCGGCAATCCCCCGCGACTACGTGATTTTTTTAACGTAGAGCGCGCTTTTTCTTGCCATAGTAGGCCATTTTGGCCTATAATCTTAATTAAGAAGACCGGGCACCCGCCACGGTCAATACCGGAGAACTCCGATGATCCACACAGCTAACCGCACCTTTCACCAACTCTATCGAGAATGGATACGCGAACGCCGCGAGCATATGCACAACGTTTTGACCTGGGAGCGTGATCGTTACGGTGCTCGCCTCGTCGGTCTGTTTTATCGTTACTGCAAGGTGGCCAACCCCTTTCCCCGTTGCACTCTGAATACTCGGATCAACTACCGCGCCCATGCGGTGAATCTGCCAGATTGGCCAGCCCGCAGCCTGGAGCTGAATAAAATGTGGCTCAGTTGGAGAGAAAAAAAGTAGGCCGATTTGGCCTATTTTTTATTGTACCCGCTTGACACAATAGGCCAAAATGGCCTATTATATATCTCAGAAGGCCGGGCACCCGCCACGGTCAATACCGGAGAACTCCGATGATGCAAACAGAACTTAATCCCCTGATCTGCTCCCTGGTCGCCACCCCTCGCCGTATGGCTGCAATGCCCCGCTATGTAGGCCGTTTCTATGTGGTTTTCGAGTCGATGCTTTACCAGCAAATGAAAGGGCTCTGCCGCGAGTATCGCGGGGCTTATTGGTTTATGTGGGAGCTGTCGAACGGAGGGTTGTATATTGCTCCGGGGTGGTGTGATGAGAT
>NZ_BAAAYN010000123.1:835-1202 GCF_039536245.1 Cryptosporangium minutisporangium
CACACAGAAGGCGCTGACCAGGAGCGGTTTTCAAGGCTGTATCACAGCTTGCGGGATTGGGCTTGTGAGCATGACGAAAAAGAGGCCATCTTGGCCGCAATAGACTAGCAACAGAAAGCCCCGGTGATGGCCGGGGCTCTTAAAGGAGGTGCATAGGTAGAAAAAGAAATGGTGCCCCTGGTATGGCTGCAACCAATCACAGGGGCTTTCACCGGTCAATTTGAGGATAAACGCGATGAATACGGATATTGTATCACTTGCAAAACACATTGGCGACGCTCTGACGGCCCGCCGCCCCGTTCATATGCCGCGCATGAAGATGCGGGAGCTTGGCTTGCTCTTGATTGAACTGAAGGCGTATCGGGAG
>NZ_BAAAYN010000124.1 GCF_039536245.1 Cryptosporangium minutisporangium
CGGCGGCGTGGCGGGCGGCGATGCTCGCGGTCGGGCCGGGCCGCGGCGGTCCGGACGGCCTGGCGGTCCGGGTGGGCGACCCGTGGTCCGCGTCGACGCTGCTGCGCGCCGCGGATCTGCTGCGGGTTCCGGTTCGGGCGGTCCGGCGGCCGGGTGGTCAGCTGCTGACGGTGGACGGCCGGCCCGCTCTGGACGCGCTGGTGCACGTCGTCAGCGGTGGCGCGCTCACCGGCGGCACGGGGCCAGCCGGTATGGGCACCGGCGGCACGGTGACCGGCGGCACGGTGACCGGCGGCACGGGGGCGCCGGTCGCCGCGCGGGCCCGACTGGTGGGGTGACCCGCGGCGCCGCGACCGTCAGAATGGTGGTCGCGGCGTCCGCGTCGTTGGATCGGCGGCGGTCGGACGGGTGTGTCCCGTACGGTCGGTGCCGCTGAGCCGCCCGACTCGGGCGTCCGGCGGACGTCGAGGGCTCTGACGACGTGGAGGCTGCAGTGCCAGCGAAGGCGACGCGATGACCGCCCCGGCGCGGAGTGCGGTGCCCGGCTCGGACGGCGGAGCCCCGGACGAAGGGGTGACCACCCGGCTGCCGGTCGCCCTGGCGCGGCTCTCGCGCGCGCTGCGCCGCACCGAGCCCACCGAGCTGGGCCCCGGGTCGGTCGCGGCGTTGGCCACCGTCCGGCGCGAGGGCCCGATCCGCCCCGGTGACCTGGCGCTGCGGGAGGGCGTCACGCCGTCGACGATGACGCGGATCGTGGCGCTGCTCGAGAGCAACCAGTTCCTGGTCCGGGAGAACGATCCGGTCGATCGCCGCGCGTACCTGGTGCGTATCACCGAGGCCGGCGAGTCCTTCCTCACCCGCCTCGCAGGCGTCCGCTCGAAGGCGCTGCAGGCTCAGCTCGACCGTCTCTCGCCGGAGGAGCGGACGGCGATCGAGGCCGCGCTCCCGGTGCTCGAAACGCTCGCGACCAACCTCGGCGCGACCGGCCTCCCCACCGTCCCCCCGCGCTGACCGCGGCGGCGCCGCGCCTGCCGCGCCTGCCGCGCCGCCGCG
>NZ_BAAAYN010000125.1 GCF_039536245.1 Cryptosporangium minutisporangium
CCGGACTTTCCTGGTCTGGTCATCAACATCATACAGGACATGCTGTCCCATCAGACTGATCCGGCGAACGTCCTCGCCATAGCGTGAGTCCACTTCATAGAGGCGCGGGAAGTCGGCCAGTTTGTCCGCCGCAGTGAGAACGCGATCGGTAACGTTCTGCGCATCCCACAGGGATGAATTTTCCGCGATATAGTCAAACAGCATCGTTACATCCTCGATGGCTCCCTGTTTCCATTCCACATCATACGGCATCGCGCAGTTCCTGATAACGGCCATGCAGGCGCTGGCGGAGTTGTTCCGTGGTCATGCCCGGACGCGTGTCAGCACGGGCGGGGGTTACTTTGGCGCGAACCTGATCTTCATACTCTGCCTGGGCCAGTTCTTCGTTAGCCAGGCGTTGCAACAACGCAGCTTTGTCCGGGTCACTTTCCGGCAGTATGCGGGGCAGGTTTTCAGCCAGTTCCCGCAGGAAGTTGGCGTTTTCGTAGTGTGTAGTGTTGCTCATTGCGGAGGCTCCCGGATTAATGCGGTGATATGAAGAAGTTTAGCAGGGGGCGGTCTGAAAGAATATGGTCGTGTCAGTCAGGCTGATGAAGCAGAAAGTCGGTAAAAAAAGGGCTTACGGCATCCATTTTACGTCAAAACATATGCTATGCAGTTGCGTGCATAGGCATGCATTAGGATAAAGTTTACCGGGCGCGTTTCCGGCGGTTTTCCG
>NZ_BAAAYN010000126.1 GCF_039536245.1 Cryptosporangium minutisporangium
GAGCAGTTTTTTCTGCTGCCGGGACAGTTCGGCCTCTGTGGTGCTGAACTGCATGCTCACGGTGGTGCTCAGCGTATCCAGTTGCTTTTTCACGGATGTTGTATGTTCGCTGATAGCGTCTCTGATTTTCTGCCTGTTTAAGCTCAATGCCTTGTCTACAGACTCTTCGAGCTTCCTGAACTCGCTGTTCAGCATGTTCTCGGTAGAAGCGGCTCGCTCTTTCAGTTTCTTCTCGAAGTCTGTTCCCATTTGTAAAAGATTGCTCATACAGCGCCCCCTTTAGCCTGAGATTCCGCCCCCCCTCCGGGTCGGCAATACTGATGCTGCTTTTGGTTGTCCTCACCACCTCAAAACCTGCCGCTGTAAGCGCCTCTGTGACCTCCTGACGCGTTTTTATTGCTCCGGCATGGTAAAGAGCCTCAAGACCCCGTGTAATCGCTTCTGCGGCCTCCTGTTTCGCTTTTGGCAGATTATTTGGCGTGACAAGCGTCCGTCTGTTCTCCGGTGCGTTCGGGTCACGCAGCCCGTAATGATGATTAACCAGCGTCTGCCAGGCATTTATCCTCGGCCTGTCCGCACGGTCGTAGTACGGCTGGAGGCGCTTACCGCTCTGTAGCTCCATGTTCGGGATGACAAAATTCAGTTCGAGCCGCCCCTTATCCTGGTGTTCCACCCAGAGAATGCTGTACTGGTCTTTTTCGAGACCGGGCATAAGAACACGCTCAAAGCTCGTCATCACTCTTTCGCGTTCACCCGGTGGTAGCTCCTTCTCCGCGAACGACAGAACGCCTGACGTGTATTTCTTCGAAAATGGCGTGGAATCAATGAGTTCCCGCACTTCTTCCGGGTTACCCCGGAGCACCGTTGCGCCTTCGCGGTTACGCTCCCGCCCCAGCAGGTAATCGACCGGGCCACTTCCACCGNCTGTTCCCTGACAGCCTGCCGCAACTGGCGCAATTCACCCTCGATGGCCATCAGTGCGGCCACCACATGAACCCGGTCAATCGAAGACCACTGGCCGCTGTTCACCTTCCGGGCTGTCTGGTTCAGGTTGTTCCCGATGGCAGCCAGATGCCGCAGCAATGGCGGTGCCAGTGTCGGCAGTTTTCCTGTGCGTGCAACCGGCTCCCCCAGACAGACCCGCCGCATCCATTCCGCCAGTCGTTTACCCTCGCAGCGTTCCAGTAACCGGGCGTGCTCCTCATCGGTAACCCGTATCGTGAGCATCTTCTCGCGTTTCATCGGTATCATTCCCCCTAACAAATCCCCCATACAAGGAGCCTTAAGACCATGACCAAACAGGAAAAAACAGCCCTTAACATGGCTCGCTTTATCAGAA
>NZ_BAAAYN010000127.1 GCF_039536245.1 Cryptosporangium minutisporangium
GATTATCTGCTGGGGAAAGACCGGCAGCGCGACGGCGCCAGCGTTCTGCAGGGTAAGCCGGAGGAAGTGCGGGAGCTTATTGACGCCTCGCCTTACGCCAAGAAATACACCTCCGGCGTGCTGTCTTTTGCCGAACAGGATTTGCCGCCCGGCCAGCGTGAAAAGCTGATGGCGAGCTTCGAGCGGGTTCTGATGCCCGGACTCGATAAAGACCAGTACAGCGTGCTGTGGGTTGAACACCGGGACAAGGGGCGGCTGGAACTGAATTTTCTGGTACCGAACACGGAACTGCTGACCGGCAGGCGTCTCCAGCCGTACTACGACCGGGCAGACCGTCCGCGCATCGATGCGTGGCAGACCGTGGTGAACGGGCGACTGGGGCTGCACGACCCGAACGCACCGGAGAACCGGCCCGCGCTGGTGACGCCATCTTCGTTACCCAAAACGAAGCAGGAAGCCGCAGAGGCTATTACGCGGGGCTTACTGGCCCTCGCCTCGTCAGGGGAGCTTAAAACGCGTCAGGACGTCACTGAGGCGCTGGAAAGCGCAGGTTTTGAGGTCGTGCGCACCACAAAGAGCAGCATCAGCATTGCCGACCCGGACGGAGGGCGAAACATCCGACTTAAGGGAGCCATCTATGAACAGTCTTTTAACGCTGGCGAAGGACTTAGAGCAGAAATCGAAAGCGCAGCAGCAGAGTACCGGCGAAATGCTGAAAGCCGCATTCAGCGAGCACGAGAAGTCTGTCAGAGCGGAACTGAGCGAAAGCGGGAAGAGAATCAGCGCCGCCATCCGCGCCCACGAGCAGGGTATGAGCGCGGCCATGCAGTCGAACCGCCTGAGCGTGATGCGTATGGTCG
>NZ_BAAAYN010000128.1 GCF_039536245.1 Cryptosporangium minutisporangium
GATGCGGCCAAGGTCGACGCCGAATCGAGCGGCGTCCGTACCGCGCTCCGCGAGGCCCGGGACGCGCTGGCACCGCTCGGCGCACCGGCGGGCCTGGTCGAGGACGTCGCGGCCGGCTGGGCAGCGTTGGCCGCCTGGGCGGCATCCGCGGCGCAGCAGCGGGCGAGCGTGCTCGACGAGGCAGGACGAGAGGCCGCCGCGGCCGAGGAGCGCCTCACCGCGGCCGACCACGCGCTGACGGCGGCCGGGCAACGCCTGCTGGAGGCACGCCGGGCCCACACCGAGGCCGCCCGCGCCGAACAGCGCGTCGCCGCCGAACTCGCCGCCGCCGACCGCACCGCCGAAGCGCTCACCGCGCAGCTCGGCGACGCACCCGACGCCGCCGCGCTCGCCGCGACGCTGGCCGAGCTCGACGCGCTCGACCGGGCAGCGCAAGACGCCGACCAGCGGCTGCGGGCGGCCCGGAGCGCGCTGACCGCCGCCCAGCGGGCCGAGAAGACCGCGTACGAGCAGGTCGCGGGCACTGTCCGCGGCCTCACCGCGATCCGCGAGCCGCTGGTGCCGCTGGGCGCCCCGGCGATCCCGTCCGACGACCCGGTGGGCGGCTGGCGCGCGTTCGCCGAGTGGGCCGTCGCCGCCGCGGCGGCGCGAGCGACGCAGCTCACCGGCGCGGAGGAGGCCGTTCACGCAGCCGACCGGCGACTCGCCGACCGGGAGCGCGACCTCGCCGGGGTGCTCGCCGCGCTGGACGTTCCGGTGTCTCCGGGCCGGTCGCTGGCCGAGACAGCCCCGCCGGCGCTCGCCACCGCGCTCGCCGAGGCCCGTGCCGCCGAACGGCGGATCGTGGAGCGGCGGCGGGAGGCCGCTGAGCTGGTCGAACGGCGAGACGCGGCGGAGACCGCCCAGCAGGTGGCCCGCCAGCTCGGTCAGCTGCTCCGGTCCGACGCGTTCCCGCGCTGGCTGGTGGCCTCCGCGCTCGACCTGCTCGTCGCCGAGGCGTCCGCCACGTTGAGCGAGCTGTCCGGCGGTCAGTTCGCGCTCACCCACGAGGCCGGCGAGTTCGTCGTCGTGGACCACGCGGACGCCGACAGCAGGCGGCCGGTCAAGACGCTCTCCGGCGGCGAGACGTTCCAGGCCAGCCTGGCGCTGGCGCTCGCCTTGTCGGCCCACCTCTCGTCGATGGCCGCGTCCGGCGCCGCCCGGCTCGACTCGATCTTCCTCGACGAGGGCTTCGGCACGCTCGACGAGGCCACCCTCGAGGTGGTGGCCGCGACGTTGGAGAACTTGGCGGCCGGGGGAGACCGGATGGTCGGGCTGGTCACGCACGTCGCCGCGCTCGCCGAGCGGGTGCCGGTACGGTTCGAGGTCAGCCGCGACCAGCGCACCTCGGTGGTCACCAAGGTGCTGAACTAACAGCGGAGGGGGAGCACGTGCGGTTCAGCGTCGACGCCTGGGATCCGGGCTACGGCACCAGCACGGAGGACGACGCCGCCCGGACGCGGTCCACGGCACGGGTCGAGCTCGACGTGGAGCGTGATCCGGGCGATTGGAAGCCGATCGAGCCGAGTCCGGTCCGCGCGCCCTCCGCGGTGCTGTTCGTCGACGGTGTCCGCCGCATCGACGCCCAGCTCTGGGTGCACAACGGGCCGACGGCGTCGCTGGCGATTTGTGCCTCGTACGCCGCCGGTGTCGTCTGCTGTACGGACTCCGGTGCCACCGTCCCGACCGTCCAGGTGCGCCGGGGAGTGTTCACCGCGGCCGAGGAGGCGACGCCGGTGGCCACCGCGGCCGGCACCTACGCGCTGCACAAGGTGCGGCGGGACGACGCGGACGCGCTGAGCCTCGGCGTCCAGAACCAGCTCGCGGACGTGGAGGTCGAGGCGGCACGGCGGGCGCGCGACGGCCTCAGCCCGGCCGCGACCGGTGCCGACTTGCTGGTCGTCGACGGCCCACTGCGCGGCAGGCAGCACCTGCCGCGAGCCATCGGCTTCATCAAGACCCACCGGGCGGAGTACCTCCCGGCTCACCTCAACGGCGTGGTGGCGCGGCTGGAGGCGGCGCACCGGTCGCCGGTGTTCCGGATGGGCACCTCGTGGGACCGGTACGCCTGGTACATCCGGCTGCCCGGATCCGCCGGGGCGCCGTGGGCCGGCGTCGTCCGGGTGGAGTGCGCGGCGGACCTGACCGCCGCGGACGCCGTCGCGCTCGCGAACCTGAGTCAGGAGACGCTCTGCCGGTACGCGTCGGTGGAGTTCAAGGACTCGCGGGCACCGCAGAACCTCTACCCGATCGCCGGGCTGGAGCGTGCGCTCCGCCGTCGGCTGGGCGACCCCGGTCTGCTGTACCGCGCGCTCCGCGCGGCGGCCCGCTCCTGAATCCGGCGCGCACCGTCAGGATCAGGACGCCCGGGGCGCGGAGTACCGATACCGTTATCGTGAGCCAGTTTTGTCCCTCGACCTGAATGGACTCCTGTGCCGACGTTCCGCGTGACGCGCTACGTACTCTCCTACGGCGCGGTCAAGACCGCCGGTGAGCGGCCGTTTCCCTGGCACTCGATCATCCTCGTCTTCGACCCGGACGGACGTCCGCCGGTCTCCGACGCGGTGGTGCTGTTCACGCCCAGCAACAGCCTGGGCAACCTGAGCACGCCGAACCGGCTGACGGCCTATCTGCCGGTCGAGGACTTCGACACCTACCACCGAATCCTGCAGACCGAGAGCCCCGTCTTCGCGGAGTGGACGGAGGACAACGGGGGCCGGCTCACCAGCTTCTACCTGAAGACGCAGGAGGAGCCGGTCGGCGAAGGCCCGGTCGACCGCTCCGAGGCTCTCGGGTAGTTGCGCAGCGTCTGCATCGTCGGCGCGGGTGCGGTCGGCGGGGTCCTGGGAGCCCGCCTGGCCGCGTCCGGCGTCCGTACGTCCGCGCTGGCGCGCGGTGCCACCCTCCACGCGCTGCGCACCCACGGGTGGCGCCTCCGAGATGCGCGGTCCGGCGAGATCCTCACCGCGCCGGTCACCGCGAGCGACGACCCGACCGAGCTCGGCCAGGCGGACCTGGTGGTGCTCGCGGTCAAGGCAACCGCGCTGGCCGACGCCGTCCGCGCGCTGCCGCCCCTGCTCGCGCCGCACACCACGGTGCTCACCGCGATGAACGGGGTGCCCTGGTGGTTCTTCGCCGCGGGCGCCGGCATCCCCGCTGAGCTGCGTGGCCTCCGGTTGCGCGCGGTGGATCCGGACGGAGCGATCGCGGCGACCGTGCCCGCCGACCGCGTGCTGGGCGGCGTCGTCCACTACAGCGCGTCGGTGGTCGAGCCGGGTTACGCGGTCGCCAACGCCGGGCGCGAGCTGATCGTCGGTGAGCCGGACGGAAGTCGCTCGGAGCGGGCCATCGAGGTCACCGGTCTCCTCACCGCGGCCGGGTTCGCGGCGACGCTCTCCGAGCGGATCCAGGCGGACGTCTGGTACAAGCTCTGGGGCAACATGACGATGAACCCCGTCTCGGTGCTGACCGGTGCGACCAGTGACCTGATCCTCGACGATCCGCTGGTGCACGCGTTCTGCGTGGCGGTGATGCGGGAGGCCGCACAGGTCGGCGACCGGATCGGATGCCACATCGACGAGACGCCCGCCGACCGGATGGTCGTGACCCGCAAGCTCGGCGCGATGACGACGTCGATGCTGCAGGACGCCCGCTCGGGCCGCCCGATCGAGCTGGACGCGCTGGTAGGCGCCGTCCGCGAGATCGCGGCAGCCGTAGGCGTCCCGACCCCGTCCACCGACGCCCTCCACGGCCTGACCCGGCTCACCGCGCGCACCCGTGGTCTTCATCCCTAAATACGGACCTGGAGCCCGTCGAGGGCGTCGTTCTCGACGTGCCGTGCACTAATCCGGTACTGCCCACGCCGGGCGGCGGCTTTCGACGAGTGCGGCGATGCCCTCGCCGGCCTCGGCCGACGTGCAGAGCCGCGCCCACAGCTTCACCATGTCCGGCCCGTTCTCGGCCAGGTTCGCGCGGATCGGTCGGGTGAGCATCTCCTTGGTGGCCGCGAGCGCCCCCGGCGACCCAGCCAGCAGGCTCGCGACCGCGAAGTCCACCGCCGCGTCCAGCATCTCGTCGTCGACCACCTGGCTGACCAGGCCGATCTCCTCGGCGATCCCCGCGTCGATCGTCACCCCGGTCAGGTAGGCCCTGGCCGCCGCCCGCGGCGCGATCCGCGGCAACGTCGTGAGCGAGGCCAGCGCGGGTGCCAGGCCGATGCGGGTCTCGGTGAAGCCGTAGGTCGCGCTGCGCTCCGAGATCACCAGGTCGCTCGCGCCGACCAGGGCGAGCCCGGCCGCGACCGCCTCGCCGTGCACCCGGGTGACGATCGGCTTCGGCAGCTCGACCATCGTCCGCAGCAGCGTGAGCAGCGCGTCGGCGCAGGCCGTCGGATCGTGGTCACCGGGCTCGGTGAGTTCGGTGAAGTCGGCGCCGGCGCAGAACACCTCGCCTTCGGACACCAGCACGACCACCCGGACCTCCTCGTTCTGGGCCGCGGTGTGCATCGCGTCGATCAGACCGTTCACGACCGGTAGCGAGAGCGCGTTGCGGTTGGCCGGGGAGTCGAGCATGACGACGGCGACCGCGCCGTCCAGACGGGTCCGCACCAGGGGCCGGCCCGCGTCGGCAGGCGCCGACGCTCCCATGGTCGATTGCTCCATATCACCTACCCTTGCACATTTCGCTCGATCGGCACGCGAGCACCGGGCCGTACGGCGCCGGTGTCGCGTGCCCGCCCCCCGCGCTGCCCGC
>NZ_BAAAYN010000129.1 GCF_039536245.1 Cryptosporangium minutisporangium
GGCGAAAGCAGCGGAGGTCGCCCAGGCCGACGCCTGCTTCTTGCTGCTTCGCGACGAGGTGAGCCGGGAAGACAGTCTTCGTTTGACGGTTCGGGCTGGGTTCGGTGAGGGCGCGCACCAGTTCCTCGGCGCCGCCTACAGCGTGCCGGATGCTCGGACGGCGCTGCTCGCGGGCGACGGAAGCTCTTACCGGTTCGACGGTGGAGCCCATCCGTTCGTCCCGCTCGATGCGCATCCGGTGCCCGACCGTTTCCTCGGCCCCGGCGCGATCGTTCCGCTCGCCGCGGGCGGGCGTGTGCTCGGGGTGATCTCGGTGGTGCGCGAAGAGGGCCGGCAGCCGTTAGGCGATGCCGACGTTCGGATGCTCTCGGCGTTCGCCGGCCAGGCGGCGCTCGCGATCGAATTCAGCCGGGCCGCCGCCGACCGGCAGCGGTTGGCGGTCTTCGAGGACCGCGACCGGATCGCTCGGGACCTCCACGACCTGATCATCCAGCGCCTGTTCGCCGTCGGCCTCGGCTTGCAGGGCGTCAGCGTGATGTCCGGGCGCCCGGAGGTGGCGGACAAACTCAACACATTCGTCGACGACCTGGACGAGACGATTCGCGACGTCCGGAAGACGATCTTCTCGCTGCAAGAACCCGTCGACCGACCCAGCGGGCTGCGCGGCGAGGTGTTGCGCGTTGTCGTCGGGGCAGCGGACACACTCGGCTTCGAGCCGCGATTGCGATTGGACGGTCCGCTCGACGCGGCGGTTCCGGATGCGATCCGCCCGGATCTGCTCGCCGTGCTGGGCGAGGCATTGACGAATGTCGCCCGGCACGCGCAGGCGAGCAGCGCGGAGGTCGGGGTGAGCGTCGACACGGAAGAAGGCCGGGTCACGCTCGTGGTGACCGACGACGGTATCGGGCCGGGCCCGGACGACACTCCCGGCCACGGAACGGTCAACATGGCCGCCCGAGCCCATCGCTACGGAGGCGACTGCACCCTCGAGCACAACGGCGAACGCGGTGCCCGGCTCTGCTGGTCCGTTCCGCTGCAGCTGAGCGACTGACGACGGGACCTCGAGCCGGTTCGGACGGGACTTCAGCCTCTGCATGCGGACCCCACTGAAGCCAGACGATCGAGGTGGGAGAGCCGGGGACCGCAGGGTCCGCCGGCGGGGACGCGCGGCACCCTGCCGCGTCGGCAGAGGAGCCCACGATGACCCACCGTCAGGTCAAAGACGTCATGACGACCGACGTCCGCACGGTCTACGTCGGAGCACCGGCGAAAGTGGTCGCCGAACAACTCGAAGCGGAACAGGTCAGCGCGCTGCCGGTCGTGGATGACGACTTCCACGTGGTCGGGGTCGTCTCGGAGGCGGATCTGCTCCACAAGATCACTTACCAGGACGACGTGGACGACCGGCCGCGTCTGCTCCGCCGGCACCGCGCCGACCGGGCGAAAGCCGAAGCAGCGTCCGCGCGGACGCTGATGACCTCGCCGGCCGTGACGATCCGGCCGGGCGCGTCGGTGGTCGAAGCCGCCGCGCTGATGGAGCGCCAGCACGTCAAGCGGCTGCCGGTCGTCGACGACACCGGAGAGCTGGTCGGCATCGTGAGCCGCCGCGATCTGGTTCGGCTGTTCACCCGCCCGGACGAGGAGATTCGCAGCGAGGTCGAGCAGGAGGTGTTCGGTCAGGTGCTGATGCTCGCTCCCGGTACCGCGGCCGCCTGGGTCGCGAACGGCCACGTCACGCTGCGCGGACGCCTACCGCGGAGGAGCGAAACCCAGATCGTCGCCGAGCTCACCCGGCGGATCGACGGTGTCGTCGGCGTCGCGAACGCGATGACGTTCGAGCAGGACGACACGACCTACCGGGCGCTCCGGGAGGACGTCGCTTCGCGCGGCATCTACTACTGAATCGTGCGCGCTCCCACCCGGAGGGAGGAACGATGAATCGGTACACGCGCGTACATCGCGCGGTTCGAGGTCTCGGTTTCGGGCGCAATCCGCTCCTCCGTCGTGTGGATCGGATGGAGAGCCTCACCCGGCTGCTCACCGCGGTCCTCGCGGTGGGGTTGCTGGTCGCCGTGGGCGTCCTCATGACCGTGTCCTACCAGGCGGCCGTTACTCGCCACACGGCCGAACAGCGGCAACGGCATCAGGTCACCGTAATTCTGCTCGCTGACGCCGTTTCCTCGTCGGACAGCCCCTACGCTCCGGTCTATCGGCAGAGGATGCCGGTGAAAGCTCGGTGGACGGAGCCCGACGGAACGGCGCGGACGGGCAACGTCTACGCCCGGTACCCCGGGGAGAGAGGCGATCGCATCTCGGTGTGGTTCGACGCATCTGGTTCACCGGTGCCCGAGCTGACCACCCTTGGCGATCTGCAGGCACAGGCGTGGACCACGGGCCTTGCCGCTGTCAGCCTGGGCGAGTTCGTGCTGTTCGTCGCGTATTGCTCGCTGCGAACTGCCCTCGATCGGCGTCGCGATGCGGCGTGGACGGTCGAGTGGGCGGTCGTGGAAGAGCGGTGGCGCCACAACGTCTGAACGATCGATATGCCTCGGGGGCGGTCGACCGGACCGCCCCCGAGCTTTCTCCGCGATCAGCGTGCCGCGGTGGGTGTACGCACGACGAGCACCGGCGCATCCGCGTGGTGCACCAGCCGGCGCGCAACCGAGCCGATCAGCATGCCCGCGAAGCCTCCCCGGCCGTGCGAGCCCACGACCACCAGTCCGGCCTTCTCCGCCAAGTCCAGCAGCATCCGCGCCGGCTGCTCGCGCTCGACGACCGTGGTGACCCGGACCCGGGGGTACCTCGTCTGCCAGGCGGTCACCTGACGCTTGACCAGTTCGTCGGCGTGGTGGCGGACCTCGATCCAACTGGGTGCCGCCGCCGCGTCGAACATTCCGACCAGGCTGACGTCGCTCCATGCGTGGGCGACCACCAGGGGCGCCGCCCAGCGATCGGCCTCCCCGAAAGCGGCGTCGAGGGCGGCCGCATCCCGCTCGGAACCGTCGATGCCGACGACAACCGGGGCGTCCGGCCCGGGCAGGCGATCCGCGCGGACGACGACCACCGGGCTCCGCGCATGGGCGGAGACCGCAGCGGACACCGACCCTAGGATCATTTCGGCCGCCGGATTGAGGCCGCGGCAGCCGACCACCACGAGTTCGCTGAACGCTGACGCGTCCAGGAGCGCGTGCACCGGCGGTTCGTCACTGACACGGCCGGAGACCGACAGCGCAGGCAACGCCGCGCCAACCCGGGTGACCGCCCGCTCGAGCGTCTTCTGTCCGTCGATCCGGGCGGCGTCCCTGAGCTCGGCCACGCGGTAGCCGGCGTAGATCTGGCGTTCGCTCGGCCACCCGACGGCGATGAGCACCTGGAGCGGCAGCTCGCGGGCGAGCGCGTAGCGGGCGGCCCAGTCGAGGGCGGCCATGGCGGGTGCCGAGCCGTCGATACCCACGGTGACCACAGATGTGTCTGACATGTCTGCCTCCTTCCTCTTGCCTTCAGGGTCCGGTGCGTCGTGTGCCCGCGGCAGAGTCGGAAGTCCCGGCAGAGGACCCAGTCAGTGCGGGACGTGTGGCCCTACCCGGCGGGGACCAGGCGTCACCGCTGTCCCGAAGGTGCAGTGGCGTTCAGATCGCCTGTCGAAGGCGTTCGACCGGGCCGGGCGGGTGGCGCAACCGGACGAGGTCGCGATGCTGATCTGCTGGCTCGGTGCCAGCGAGGCGAGCAACGCCCACGGAGCGGTCATGACGTGCGACGGCGGCTGGACTGCCGGAAGGCCTCTCACGATCAGGACGTTGGCCTCTGCTCTCGGCGAGGGCTTCGGCGTTTCCTGGAATTGGAGCTTTGGCCAAGAGAGGTGAGAACGATGGCGATCCTTCAGACTTCGGATGACCGGCCGGTCGGTGTCCAGCGAGTGCTGCGTGCTGGCGCGGGGTTCGGTGTCGTGGCCGTGGCGGGCGGACTGCTGTGGCCGGTCGCCGCCGCAGTCCTGGCGGCCGACGTCTGGCGGGCGCACCGCGGACGGATCCGGACGGCTACCGCGGCGACCTGAGCGCACCGCCTTCTGGCAGGTGCTTGAACTCCGACATCTTTCCGAGCTGAGCAACGGGGAAGTACCTCACTCGCGCTGCGCACCGTCCCTTCCGGACACTGAGCGCGCGAACTCTTCGAGCGCGTTCACGAACTGCCGGGGGCGGTAGGCGTGGATCACGTGGTTGGCGGCGATTCGTCGGTACTCGGCCTGCGGCACGAGCTGCTGGATCCGCGCCGCGTCGTCGTCGTCCATCGCTCCGACCAGCCCATACGCGGGGAACCGGTGCCAGTCGCCGTGCAGTACCAGCAGGGGGCAGCGCGTGCGCGTGAGCGCTTCGGTGTGGTCCAGCCCGGCGTAGAAGCGGCCGTCGACGAAAGCCCTGGCGAAATCGGGGTCGAACATCGACAACGAACGGAACAGCGTCCGGACGACCCACGGGAAACCGCGTAACCGGATCGGCCGGTCGGGGCGCTTGCGCAGGTCAGCGCGGATGCGCCGGGACAGTAGCCGGACGAACCAGACCGGCATCCGTTTCACTCGCGTCTCGGAGACCGGCAGCGTCTGGCCACGGAGGTAGTCGGCGAGGTCGCGGTGCTCGAAATCCTCCAGCGCGACCACCGCGTGCCGCAGCCCTTCATAGACGTACCGGTCGGTGTCGCGGAAGCGGGGCATCTCGGCGGAGAACACCGGAGCGTCCTCCAGCACGAGTCCGGCTACGTGCTCCGGGACGTTCGACGCGCACCAGAGGGCGAGGAGTCCGCCGGAGGAGTTGCCGGAGACGATCGAGGGCTCACTGAGCACCTCACGCAGGAACACGGCGACGTCGGCCCCGACGGAGGCCCACGAGTAGTCGCCGGGCGTCCAGGTCGACTTGCCGTGGCCTCGAACGTCGACCGCATAGACCCGATGGTGCCGAGCGAGCGTCGGCAGGACCCGCTCGTAGCTCTGCCAGGTGCCGGTCTGAGCCGGAAGCAGGACCAGAGGTGGCCCGTTGTCCGGTCCCACGACGTAGTTCAACCGTACGGATCCGGTGTCGAAGCGGAGCTCCCGGTAGCCGGCCTTCCGAACTGCCCGCGACTCGATCTCACCCGGCAGGTCCTCGTAGGGGTTGCGGTAGGGATACATGCGCTGCTCCTCACGACCGCTGCTGCAATGATCGAATCATGGCCACGCCGGAAGAGTTCTTCAGCGGTTCGCCCGATGGCTTGGCGCTCTACCGGGCGGTCGCCGACATCGTGGGCTCGCTGGGGCCTGCGTCCGTGGAGGTCGGTAAGTCGCAGATCGCCTTCCGCAGGCTCAAGGGGTTCGCCTATGTGTGGCGTCCTGGGCAGTACGTGAAATCCGACGTGCCCGCAGTCCTGTCCTTCGGCCTTCCACACGAGCTTGATTCGCCTCGGTTCAAGGAAATCGCGCACCCAGCTCCAAGGGTGTGGATGCACCATCTGGAGTTGCGGGACGTCAGCGAACTCGACGCAGAGGTCCGAAGTTGGCTCGAGGCCGCCTACGAGAATGCCGGCAATCAGCGCTACAGCCATTGACCGGGCTATTCGAGGGCTGCCCGGCGTGCGAGACGGGCGCAGACGACCATGAGGCCGTGCGGGCGCTTCGGTGAATGCGCTGAGCAGGGCCCGGATTCGTGGGATGGCGTTGCGCTGGGCACCGTCCGTCGGAGCGCAGTCTCCCAACGCCCGTGTCCGTCGAATCGGGGCAACATGAGGTACTGGGACCGGCTGTCGACCAGTCGGGAACCGGGAAGGGGACCGTGGCGGTCTACCGGCAGGCTGGCCTGGTAGACCGGCGGGGGCGGCCGCGTGCAGTCTCGGTCAGGACTTGACTCGGTCGGGTGCTGCGATCAGGTAGCTCCCGTACGCGACGAGCCACAAGACGATCGGGTAGGCGTTCCACCGTTCGATGCCGCCCTCTCCGAGCTGTGCCACCGGCGCCCAATCGAGGAGGAAGATGCCTAACGCGATGGCCACCAACGAGATCGCCCCGAGCAGTATCCACAAGATTCGGAATGGATGCTCCGTCTCACGCGCAGAGAGGATTACGGCGATACCGCCGGAGAAGAAAGCGGTCATCGCGAATACCGTGTGCGGGCCGGGATGGGTCAGCGGGAAGATCCCCACGCCCAACACACCGGTGCCGAGCAGCGCGGTGAAGATGCTGGCGGCTTTCGGTCCGGCCGCCCGGTACATCCACCACGCACCGGCCAGGATCAGCACTCCGGTAAGGAGCATGGTGCCATCGAAGATGGCTGCGGACGGCTGGGTGACGACACTGTCCGGAGGCTCCGAGGCGCCGAGGTGGCTCAAAGTGTCGGCGTGCGTGGTGTAGGCCCCGTCGAACAGAGCCTCGGCGGTGATGCTGCCCATCAGGACGCCGATGCCGGCGAGGGTCAGGCATAGGCCGCTGAGCCTTGATGCCCTGGCCTGGCCCGGTCGCGCCGACAGGCTCGCCGCCGCTGGTGCTTCGGGAACCTCGGACGCTGTTGTCATCTCTACCGCTCTCCTCGCTCCTGCGGTTCGAGCTCTCCTCTCAACGCTCTGCCGAGAGTGAGACCGTCGGTAGGGCCGAACGTCCCGACACGCGGTAGCGAACCAGTCGGCAAACGGGAGACGGCGAGCCGGGCTGGTTCGAGCAGGTGTTACGGGGCCGGCGCAGCAGCCCCGGGCGCCACGAGAGGAGGTTCGAAACAGCCCTGGAGGTAATCGATTGGCGTGTAGCAGCCGGCGTCGTTGAGCCAGGAAGTGTCCTGTAAGTCTCCCGCTGCGGGCGCACCTGTTCGCAGAACTGCGTACAGGCGATCGCGGTGGACGTCGCACGCCTGAACAGCGCGGTCAGGTCACCGGCGGCACGATGGCCGGGTTCCACGGGCGGCAGGACACCCCGGATTCGGCGGCGATGGGAGCCCGATCACCGGATGACCGGTCAGGGCATGTCGTGCAGACGTTGGAACAGTCGATGGCCCTGCCATCGGCCGGTGATCTTCATGTAGGCGGGTGCGGTTCCGTACTCGAGTAAGCCGTTCTTGCGCAGACGGCTTCGGAGGCGGCGTTGTGCACCAGGATCTCCGCCTGCATGCGGTGCAGCTGGAGCTGATCGAATGCCAACCCGACCGCCTGCGCGACGGCGGCGGTCGCGAAGCCGCGGCCGGTATGCGCGGCGCCGACCCAGTAGCCGATCGACGCCGATTGGAGTGCGCCGCGGATGATGGGCTCAGGTTGACCTGGCCGACGAGCTCGTTGGCATGGTTCACGATTGGCCAGCGAGAGGCTGCGTCCTGCCGCCTCCTCGGTCAAGGCCATGTCGATGCCGGCGACATGGGCGTCGAGGGTGAAGTGCGGTCGTCGCGCTCGGGATTCCAGGGTGCGAGGTAATCGCGGTTGGCCGTCAGCAGGCGCGTCAGGGCCGCCGCATCATCGAGGCGTAGTGGACGGATCACCGCGACCGGTTCTGGTGCTCGCACTGCGGTTCAGTGTGCTCGACGACACCGACGACACCGACGACACCGACGACACCGACGACACCGACGGGACCGGCCGCGGGGCCGCGCCCGCCGACGGCGTGGCCGGATCTGGACCGGTCCGGAAGAGAGAGTCATGCCGGCGCCGCCGCCGGGCCTCTCCGGGCTGCCATTGTGGAAAGGCACGGTGCGACGGCGCGCCGCGCTGCCGGAGGTCGTCATGTCCCTGTCGCTCGTCCGCCGCTCCCTGCTGCTGACCGCCTGCGCCACCGCGGCGGGACTCGCCCTGAGCGGTACGGCCGTGGCCGCACCGCTGCAGGTCGAGCCGGTCGACCTGCCCGCGCCCCGGGTGCCCACGTACGCCGCCGATGTGAACGCCGCCGGGATCGTGGTCGGCGCCGCCTATGCGACCAACGACGAGGGTCGCTCCGGCGCCTGGGCCGCTCGCTGGCAGAACGGCGCGCTCACCCTCCTCTACCCGCCGGGGGCCATGGAGAGCCGGGCCACCTCGGTGAACCTGATCGGCGACATCGGCGGCAGCGCCATGGTGGACAACACCACCCGCGGCTTCGTCCGGCGCGGGGAAACCCTGGTCACGGTCCACCCGCCCGGAGCGGTCCGCAGCACCGTGATCGACCTCAACGAACGCAGGGACGCCCTGGTCAGCTGGGTGGACAGCGACCAGGCGACCGGCACGCGCCTGAGCCTTTGGCGTAACGGCACGTTCACCGAGATCACCCCGCCCGGCGAGGAAGTGGCGCCGGCTCTCGACGCGAACCAGGTCGCCTACCTGAACACGGTCGGGCAGGTCGCCGCGGTGTTCCGGCCCGTCGGAAGCACCGGACCGGGCGAAGCCCGGCTCTGGCAGGCCGGCCGTTTCACGACGATCACCAGGACCCCCGCCCGGCTGCAGGCGCTCAGCGAGCTCGGCCACGTGGTCGGTTCCCTGACCGGCCAGACCGGGAACTTCATAGCGTTCAGCTGGCAGCGGGGCCGGCTGACGAGGCTTCCCAGCGGTACAAGCGGTGTCGGCTACGCGGTGAACGAGCGTGGCCAGGTCGCCGGTGAGATCACCACGGCCGACAACGTCATCCACGCGGCGCTCTGGACCGGCGGCCGGCTCACCGACCTGGGCACGCTCGGCGGCCAGTACAGCACCGCCAGGGCGATCGACAACCTCGGCCGGGTGGCCGGCACGAGCCAGACCGGGACACCGGCCCAGCCCGGTTACGTGCACCCGTTCGTGTGGCAGCAGGGGACGTTCACCGATCTCACCCCGGACGAGGTGAGGAGGACGGAGGCGCACCTGCTCACCGACACAGGCTTCGTGGTCGGCAGCAGGATCACCTTCTCTAAGCCCGTCACGGTCTCGGTGGCCGTGGCCTGGCGGGTCAGCACGCCGTGACCGGCCCGACCGGTTCGCCGGTCGCCCACGGTCAGGGGATGCGGATCCGGTCGTCGACGCCTTCACCGAGCGTCCTTTCGGCGGTAACCCCGCCGGGGTGGTGCTCCTCGACGCTGATGCATTCCCCCGACCCCGGGTGCATGGGCCTGGTCGCCGCCGAGGTGAATCACGTCGAGGCGGCCTTCGCCCACCCGCTGCCGACCGGCGCCGAGGCCGACTGGGCGCTGCGCTGGTTCACGCCGGTCACCGAGGTGGCGTTGTGCGGCCACGCCACGCTCGCCGTCGCCTACGTGCTGCGCACCACCGGCGTCTCGACGGGCACCGTCCGGTTCGCCGCTCCGCGGCCAAGAGCGGATGTTCTTCCGCGTCGAGATACCTGTGTCGCGAGGCGTTGGAACTACCCCCTGGCGACGGCCATTGATTCGACGACACCCGGTCGGCTTCTCAGCGGGTAGGGACCCAAAACCGCAGCTTTTCGCCGCGCTGATCCTCAAGCACCCCACCGTTGTGCTCAATGACCTTCCGCGACGCCACGCTATCCACATCGCAGGTCACCAATGTCGGCGCGATGCCCAGGCCGGCCGCTACCGGAAGAGCAGCTCGCAGCATCTCCGTGGCGTGGCCACGGCGACGGGCCGACGGCCGGACGTCATAGCCGAGATGGCCACCCATCTCCCGGAGGCCGGGCGTCAATCGGTGCCGGACGGCGATCCGCCCGATATAGGTTCCCTCCTGCACCCACCACAACGTCGTCGCCGGCACGTACCCCTCGCGCCGCGGCGAGTCCTCACGCGCCTGGCCGATCAGCCAGTCCACATAACGCGCGAACCTACTCGACTCCGACCAGTCCGGCCCGAACTGGCGAATCTCCTCGCCCAGCGACGTCTCATCGCCGGTGCCACCGCGTCCCTCGCGCCGTCACCGCAGCAAGGAACGCCTCCCAGACGGCCACGGTGGGCACGCTCAAACTCGCCATGTCCCTACCGTTACCGACGCCCGGCCGAGGACGCATCTCCTTTCTCAGGTCCGTGCCCTCCTCTGTGCCCCAGCGGATCCGTAAGAGCTCACGCGCACCCGGCCCAGCCCGCTCGCCATACACCGACGCAGACCGACTCCCGCCCCTCCGACACCCAGGGCGGCACGAGAGCAAGTCTCATCTCTAAGCGAGGAGCAGGGGGTCGACTCGGTAGCAGACCGATTCTGCGGTACTTATTCGGCTAGCTGATTTCCATGATTCGCTTCCGTGGGATACCCCATCCTCTGGTAATAGCGGGAAGAACCGGTTGCATGCCGATCGTCGTTGGCGTCAGCCATCGCAGAGTCGCGGCTGATTGGCGCCAGAGCCGCAGGCTTATTTCAGCGTTCCACGGGTCGTTCCTGGCGACGAGTTCGCCATTGCGGTCATGAACCTGGACTTCGACCCATGCGTCGCCGTGGGAATCGAAGCGGTAGTGCGGAGTGGCACGGTGGCGCCTGTCGGGGCTGCTGCGAGTTGGTCCTTGCCAGCGGAGAAGGCAGCCGGCCTCGAGGCAGGCGCTGAAGGTCTCATCGAATCCAGCCGCCGGTACGCCGCGCGCGTCGGCCAGGCGCAGCAGGAGCGGCTGCAGCCACCGAAGATAAGCTTCCGGGCGGTCGACCAACGGACGTTCCAAGATCGCCGGATCGAGGACAGCCACGATACTTTCGCCACGTTCCCGGGGCGCGACTGCTTCGACCTCGAAATCCGCCTCCGGACCAGACGCGGTACCCGGCGAAAAGGCCTGGATAGAGATCCAGCCCGTGTGGGCAGGCACCGGCGTGGCCTCGCGCAACAGCTTGCTGTAGAGCTCGCACACTCCGACCGCCTGTCGCGCGAACACCTGATCCGGCGCCTTCCGCCGGCCCCACAATCGTGCCGGCCGCGCGTCGGTGTCCATGCGGACCTGGTTGTAGCGGGTACGCCACGTCACGAGGCCTCCAATGGGCGCGGGTCGCTAGGACTGGTCGGGTCAACGAGGCAGCGGCGGCAGCGGCGGCAGTCCAAACTTGTCGCGCACCAGGCCGAGCACCAGGAGAACGTCTTTCTCGACCTGGGCCCGCAGCATGTCTTTGGTCGGTGCCGTGATCCGCTCGGACCCGAAGTACACATCCGCCTGCGCCCGGTGCTTGGCCCGCCGCACTCGAGGCGGCTTGACGCCCTCGGTCTCAAAGCCGTAGTACATGTTCAACTCCAGCTCCGGCGTGCCTGCGTGCTCCCACCACGCCTGCCATGCCGCGTCCTTCCGGATGGCATCGTCACACGCGAACAACGCACGCACCTGCGCGGTGACGCGCCGGGCATCGAGGCCGTGATAGATGCCCAGCCGAAACCACGGCGCTCGATACGGCTCAGCCTCCACCGGAGCGGTCTTGCCCCATGCCGGCCAGTTGCTGCCGGTCTCATAGCTGACCGGCGTCTCGTGATCCCAGGCCAGACCCGTCGCCCGATCCCACGCCTCGGGTGCCACCTGCAGCAGGAACTCCCCGTTCAAGTCCTCCAGCGACGTCCGCAGCGCCGCCGGATCGGCCACCGCCCGCTCGTAGACCGCCCGCCCTGCGGCGACCGTCCCGGCCCGCGCGTATAAGAACGAATCGTCGGACATCCCCATCGACTGGCCCGACTCCGGATCCAGCAAGTCACGATCCGCATGCGGCGGCGTGTCCAGCCGATACAACGCCGCCGCCAATTGATCAGCGAAGCCGATGATCGCCGCCTCGGACCGTGCCGCCAACGCCGTCGTCAAGTGCTCGACCGACTCCTCGGTGACCGCCCCGCCCAATTGCCCGACCAGCGCCCAGAATTCTTCTTCCGTCACCCGGTGACCATAACCGCAGGTCAGCGGCGGCGTTCAACGATGAAGCCGCTATGCGGGAAACCCGTGCTCGAGCGTCAGGTCCAGGCACTCAACCAGCACCTGGGTACCGACTCTCCTCAGCCCGACCTCGCCTCCGTCGTCGACCACTTGCGTGAAGGTCGGAAGATCTACGCGATTCAGGAGTACCGCGCTCTCACTGGCGCCGACCTCAGGGAAGCAGCCGGCGCGGTCGAGCAACTCGCGCGCGAGCATGGCCTCTGACCAGGGAGCCGCACCGGGCTGTCCCCTGCGCGGCAGAAGCGGATGTTCGGGAGGGCGGTCCACTGTTGTCGTGGCAACAGATGCTGGTCTCAGCGCTCACCCACACCACCATCTGATGTCCCCGGCAGTCGGATTAAGTCTGACCTGACGCGGCTGCATCGTCGGCAGATTCGCGCACTGACTCATGGAGCACGCTGAGGGCACCAGCATCGGCGGTCGCTCGATCGAGCGACGGCAGAATGGCCGTCATGAGCAGCTCCGACCCGTACTTTATGATCGAGGAGCCCACGTTCATGGCACGGTTCCTACTTGATCCGGTGGCCGACACCCCGGACGCGGTTGCCAACGCTGACGTATTTGTTGACCTTCCCGATGGCTCGTCCTGGTCGCTGACCATGTTCACCATCGACGAAGTCTGCCGACTTCTCACGGTATGGCGTGAAACCGGCGAAGCCGCAAACGGAAGCTACTTTTGGGCATCTGACCAGGTAATCGTGCCGAAGCCGGGCGTCAAGGCGATGGTCGCGGCCATCCGCGAACTCGTCAGCAGCGGCGACATCGTCCACGCCGGCACTCGGTCCATGCGCTGACTAAAGCTCCACGCACCCTGCCGCATCGACGCCCGGCGGCTACTTATTCGATGAAGGCAGGACGTGGCCCGGCGGGGAGCGCGCCGGGCTTCGATGAGCCGGCTCCACCGCGCCACCCTCACGCTTCAGCCCGCGCCGCAGCGCGGCCGGATTCGCCTGCGTCGCCCGTTCGACTTGGACCGGCGCCGACGCATTCCTAGTCGACGCCGTGGCTATTGCGGGCCGGACCGCGACCAATACCGGCCTCCTCGTCGGCCGCTCGCACCGCAGTTGCGCCGTCGCCGTCGGCAGCGAGATCAGCCGGACGACCCGCGGTGCTCGTAGCTGTAAGCGCGGCCGCGAAGAGGATCATTTGGTTAATCGCGTTGAGGAAGACCAGCAACCCCACCGCGCCTGCGACGAGTTGGTACGTGGGGTTGGCCGCGGTGTGCTGCACGTAGAGCCGGCCGAGAGTCTTGAGCAGTTCCAGGCCGACGGCCACCAGCAACGCCGGCCCCAGGATGCGGCGCAGCGGCATCCACACACGCGGCAGCCCGGTGAGCATGCCGACCGCCAGCACCGTGTTCACGCCGATGCCCACCACGAGCCCGACCGCGCTGAGCGTCCACCGCGACAGGGCGGCGTCGGTGTGTGTCGCGTCGACCAGTCCGTTCGCGGCAGTGGTCGTCCCGTACGCCACCGCGAGCGAAACAGCCAGCAGCAACCCCAACCCTGCCAGCACCAGCAGGTCGACGAGCACGCGGACGACGAGGTTGCCGGGGTACTCCGGTAGCCGCCACATCCTGCGGATCGACGACCGCAGTGCGTCGACCCAGAACCATCCCGTGATCGGCAAGCCGATGAACGCGATGAGACCGACGGTGCCCCGGGCGTCGCGCAGCCTCTCCACGTCCAGGCTGGGCACGTTCTCGGCGACGTACTGCTCCACCGTCCGCAGCACGGTGGCGTCGTCCAACACGAACCCGAAAGCGGCGAAGCTCAGCAGCGCGAGCGCGAACATGGCGAAGAAGGCGTAGTAAGTCACCGCCGCGGCGAGCCGGCCACCGTCGGCCTCGTCGTAGCGCAGCCCGGCCCGGACCAGGTGATCCAGCCAGCCGACACGCCGACGGAGCTGCCGCCCGGCCGTCGGGATCCACCGCAGGAAACGCCGTCCCGTCACGCGTCCGCAGGTACCCGCAAACCACCCGGTTAGGCTGCCGACCATGGCGCCGTCGGTAGGGACGGAACTCCACCGGGCGAAGGTGTCGAGCCGCATCAATTCCACGCATGTCAGCGGCACGAGCGCAAGTTCGAGAGACTGGCCCGGGCCAGTCGTCAAGCACTCCCGAGAACGACGGCCAAGTCCTCCTCGGCGGTGAGCACCTCCCCGGCATACGCCTTCCCCGCGGCGGACGGGTCTTGCCCCTTGATCCTGG
>NZ_BAAAYN010000130.1 GCF_039536245.1 Cryptosporangium minutisporangium
GCGAGGAAGCGGAAGAGTCACAGAGGCAAGCATTGTGCACTTACGCGCCTGTGCCAGTGTCCGCGTGTGTGTTGTTTATCGGGCGCGCTGTTTTTACGCATCTGTGCGGCTTTTTACTCCTGACATGGTGCACTTCCCATCCACTCTGCACCGATGCAAAATGAGGAAAGCCAGTATACACATCGCTATCGCTCTGTGAACTGGGTCAGGGCTGCGCCCCGACACCCCAAAAGCAGTTAGGTAGTGTTAAATCATGAGCAGTAAAAAAACGCTTTGATAGATCTTTAGAGCAAAAATTGACATTTCTTTAAAAATCATTGACTTAAGACACCTTCATACGAAACGTTATTTGCATGTGTATACGCAAACATGTTTGCATGTGTTGTTTCGTACTGTACGATATAAATTTCGTAAGGTGCGAAATATCATTGCAGGTAAGGATGCAAGTATGTTGGAACAGCAATTTGAAGACTTTGAACAGCAAAAACGGCGAGATCATCAGGTACAAGATCAATCCAAGAACGCTAAGCAAAAACGAGATCGGTTGAATCCTCCAGACTGGTCGCAGGTTACTAAGGCTGGTTGGAATATGTTGGACGCTATATCAGAAAAAGTTCCTAGAGCATTTCGGTTATATTCTTTTTTTGCCCAGAATATAGATAAATCATGTGGGGCTGTTGTATGTGATCAAAAATTCTTAGCTGATTATTTCGGTGTTAGTTTAAGAACGATCCAATATTGGATTGGAGATTTAGAAAGTATTGGCGCAATAGTTAAAATACCAGTAGGCATATATTATGCCTATGCATTAGATCCTTATCAGGTATGGCGTGGATATAACAATACTAAAAAATATGCAGCATTTAACGCAAAAACATTAACTCAAAAAGATGGGGTTATAGATCGTAAATTGCGGCTTATGCTTTCTAGGCGTGAAGAGTTTGAAAGTTCCTTAAAGTACTCTAATCATGACTCAGAGCAGGGGTGATGCACTATGAGAATTAAATATGAATCACGTTGGAGATTAGAAGAACTAAAATTAGAAATATGCAGTTCAATAGATGAGTTAATTAATAAATATGGTATTGAATATGCAACAGGAATAAATCTTTATATGAATTGTGAAGATAAAGAATTTAATCTTGTTGATGTTATCAATGAAGATGGAAATAAAATAATGTTTGTCGTTAGCAACGATGAAAAAATACAAAAGCCAAAAAAAATAGCAAAGAAAAAAACTCCAGCACCTGTAATTGAGCTAGATAAATATCGAAAAAAATGACCATTGAGCCAGCGGCAGGCGGACAATCAGGGGCTACGTGTTAACGTTCTGACCTTGATTGTCTATCCTGCATTGCTCTTTTGCCGCCTCGAATCCCTTGCGTGTTTTTGTTCCACGCTCTCCAGAACGA
>NZ_BAAAYN010000131.1 GCF_039536245.1 Cryptosporangium minutisporangium
CAGGATCAAGGGGCAAGACCCGCTTGCGTGCCGTGCCGATGGGGATCTGCAGGTAGTCGCACACGTCCTCCAGTGACATCAGCCGATCAACGTCGTTCCCGGAGCCGGCGAGGGAGCCTTGAGACGTGCGTTGGTCAGGCGACTCACGGTTAGCCATGGCGACCGGCCTTCGGACTGAAGACGAGCAGGTCGATGTGCAGTGCGACCCGATCCGGAGTCGCGGCGGCGGCATCGACGATCTGACCTGCCTCCGTGCGGGTGGAGTAGTAGAGGAACTGGTCCTCTCCGCCGGGGGCGCTGATGATCACGATCTGCTGCAGATGGACGAGTCCGGCTGCGGTGGCCGCGGCGCGGAGGCGGTGTTCCTGATCGGTGAAGCGCGCGCCGGGTTGATCTGGGTCGCCGGGGCGCATGATGGCGATCACGCAGGCGTCGCGGGCCATGATCAACCGGCAGACGGTGAACACCTCGATCGGATCGAGGGCACTGGCCTGAGGGCGCCAGCGGAAGGTGACCAGGCTGATGGGCGTGGTCACCAGCGCCAACGGGGCGAGATCTCTGGGCTGCGTGATCGCGAGATACCGGCGATCGGCGGTCGTGACCGCGCGCCGGAGGTCTGGGTCGTCGTCGAAGTCGGCGACCGTCTCGCCGCGACGGGTGTAGACGTCGATGAGTCGGTGCGCGACGCGCGACTCGAAACCGGCCGCGGCTTCGGTAGGAGATTGGGCGGCGTCTCGGACATCGAGTCGCCAGACCGCGATGGGTATCTCGGCGGCGACCACCGCGGACTCGGTGTTCGCGGCGTCGTCGTGGTGCTGCGTGTGGGCAATGCCGTGTGGATCGTGTTGACGTGGAGGCGTCATCGGGCGGGCGGCTCCCGCGCCTGACCGGCCGTGTTCGCGTTGATCAAATGACCAACAGCGGCCCCGACCTAGGCGGGCGCGGCTGGTTGGGTACCCAACAGCGCCCAACAGGTCGTGTATGTGGGGTCCGGCTGTCGATGTGCGGTCTCAGGACTTCCTTGACGGTTCGTCCTCAGCACATGCTTGACGGTTGATGGCCTGACCTGGTTCTGTTCGTCGTCCTTTCTGGAACGATGGCTGGGCGGGTAGTGGATCAGCAGGCGATGGCCGAGTACCGGTATCGAGCCGTCCGGGAGGTCTTGGCCGGGTCGCCGGTGGGGAGGTCGCGGCGCGTTATGGCACGTCGCGGCAGTCGCTTCACACCTGGCGACGCCGGTTCGAGGCCGAGGGCATCCCGGGTCTGAGTGACCGGTCGCGGCGGCCGGCGTCGAGTCCGACCCGGCTGGCGGCGGAGGTCGAAGCGGCGATCTGCGAGCTGCGGCGAAGGCATCTGCGGTGGGGTGCCCGCCGGATCGCTCACGAACTCGCCACCGGCGCGGGGGCCGGGCCGTCGCGAGCGACGGTGCATCGAGTGCTGGCGCGCAACGGCCTGGTCCGGGCGCAGGAGCAGCAGCACAAGCGGATCTATAAGCGCTGGCAGCGCGAGACTCCGATGCACCTGTGGCAGCTGGATCTGGTCGGCGGAATCCGGCTGGCTTCGGGCCGGGAATGCAAGATGGTCACCGGCATCGACGACCACTCGAGGTTCGTGGTGATCGCCGCGGTGGTCGCGGTCCCGTCCGGCCGGGCGGTCGTGGCGGCGTTCCTGGGCGCGTTGCGCCGATTCGGAGCACCGTTCGAGGTGCTCACCGACAACGGCGGCCAGTTCACCGGCCGACACATCAAACCGCAGCCGGTCGAAGTGCTCTTCGAACGCGCCTGCCGGGAGAACGGCATCAACCAGCGGCTGACCAAACCCAAGTCACCGACCACGACCGGAAAGATCGAACGGTTCCACCAGACTCTGCGCCGGGAGTTCCTCGACCATGCCGGTCCGTTCGAATCCACCGCCGCAGCCCAGGCCGCGGTCGACGCCTGGGTGCAGGCCTATAACCATCAACGCCCGCATCAGGCAATCGGGATGGCCACCCCCGCCAGCCTGTTCCGGCCGCACCACCCCAGCGCCGATCAGCAACACAAGGTCGATCAGGCCGTGAAGACGCGTTCGGTCGCCACCGCTGCCGACCCGGTGCAGACGCCGCTGCCGGCTGGCCTCGCGGGCATCGGTGTGATCGAGCCACCCGCCGCTCCGCCGTCGGGCGCCGCGGTCGAATTCGAGCACCGTGTCCCGCCCGGCGGCGAGATCACGATCGTCTCGGGCAAGCAGGCCGTCAGCATCGGCCGCAGCCTCGCCGGTCAGACCGTGACGATCTGGGCGGACCAGCGCAGCATCCACGTCAGCCTCCACGGAGCAGTTCTGCGCACCGCCCCGTCTCGCCTCACCCCTGCTGACCTGGCCTACCTGACGATGCGAGGAGCCCGTCCCGCAGGACCGCCACCCGCCGGTGACGCCCTGCGCCGCCGCGACGGCAGGCCCATCCTCGAACCCGGGCACGCCATCGAAATCCAGCGGCAGGTCCAGCGCGACGGCGTCGTCCGCATCGGCGGCGACACTCATCTCGTCGGCGCCGCCTGGGCCGGCCGCCGCCTCACCCTGCGGCTCGACGGACACCTCATGCACGCCATCGCTGACGGAGCGCTCGTCGGCACCTGGCCCAGCCCACTCAGCCCGCAACGAGCCGCCAAACTCGCCGGCGCGACTACCGCCACCAGCAAACTCCCGCCACCGCCACTGCCCGCCGGATCCATCCGCGCGCTACGGCGCGTCCACGCCCACGGCCGAATCTCGGTCAACAAGCAATGCATCAAGCTCGGCAAACGACACGTCGGGAAACTCGTCACCGTCGTCATCGAAGACACCCACTACCGCGTCCTGCACAACGACGAAGAAATCGCCGTCCGACCCCGCCGCGACACCAGCCCGATCACCCGCCTGCACTCCCGCGGGATGAACACCCAACCCGGCTAGCGGTCAAGCATGTCCTGACGACAACCGGTCAAGCATCTCCTGAGACCGCACACTGACACCGGCCGCGAGAGTCGACCACCGAAGCGCCGACGACTTGCCTCCGGGACCGATCGCCTGGACCCCAATGACCACTCCGTCGGGTCCTCCCGCACCGAAGGTGGACGGCGGGCTCGCTGGGCGCGCACACCAGCGCCCAGCTACCAGATTGAGGTCGACGACCCGTGCATCTGGCTGCCAGTGCCGGAGCCGCAGCGATACTCATGGTGGCCATCGTCCTGGGTGCTCCGAGCGGTCGATGCCCGGCGCTGACGATTGCGTGTTCTGGTTTGCGGCGCGCCGACGAGGTCGCCAGGCGTTACTCGTGGCCGAAGAGTTGTCTACCTTGGCGTAGCCGATGGTGGCTCGCGACGACCCCGTGGTCTCTATCCGCGGTTCTGGGTTCGATCCCCTGCGGTCCACCCGATGACGAGCGAGTTCAATTAGGTCTCAGGGCGAATCTGGCCGCCGAACGGTGTTCGTGGCTCCGTGGCGGCTCCGATGTCAAAGGTCGCTCGAGCGCTGATGGAGCGCGCATCCGCACACTGCTCAGATGAGCCGTCCCCGGGGTTGATCATGCGCCGTGGCCTCCCGTCTTGGCCGCTGCTTGCGTGCGCCGGATTCCAGGCGGTTCGAACTATCCCTTCGCGAGTCGCCGCCCCGGCAACCGACACGACCTATGCCCGTGTGTTGTCCTCATACCAGTGCCATCCTGTTGCCGATGAGATGGAAGATCCGGCTGTCCGAGGCGGGCGTGCACCTGTTCGATCGAGTGTCGGGCGTCAACGTCCTCCTCGATGAGGTCGACGTGCCGTCCGGACAGTTGTCCCGGGCTCCCCGGTACCTCTCGATTGCGCTGACGAATGCCTGCGAGCTGCGCTGTGGCTACTGCTATGCACCGAAGTACGCTGCGGCGCTCGAGTTGAGCCGGGTTGCGTCCTGGGCAGTGGAACTCGACGGCGCTGGGTGCCTAGGGATGGGGTTCGGTGGTGGGGAGCCCACTCTGTACCGGGGCTTCGTCGAGCTCTGCGGGCGGGTGGCCGAGTCGACGTCGATGGCGGTCACGTTCACGACGCACGGACATCGGGTCAGCCCAGGTCTAACCGAGGAGCTGCGCGGTTCCGTGCATTTTGTGAGGCTGTCGGTCGACGGCGTCGGCGCCACGTATGAGCGGCTGCGTGGCCGGTCGTTCGCGGCTGTGACCTCGGCGGCGTCCTTGTTGCGTTCGATCTCTCCGCTCGGTATCAACGCGGTCGTGAACAAGGACACGATCGGTGAGCTCGATGACCTTGTCGCATTCGCCGCGGACGCGGGGGCTTCGGAGCTGTTGCTCTTGCCGGAACAGCCGACGGCGGCCACGTCCGGAATTTCGAACTCTGACGCGGAACGCCTCGGCCAGTGGATACGAACAACCAATGTTCCGATGCAGCTCGCGATCTCACGTACCGGGCTGGACGCGTCCGTGCCGGGCGTCGAGATCATCCCCGGTGAACATCCCTCAGACGCATACCTACACGTCGACGCCGGTGGTGTCCTCCGCGCCAACTCCTACGCGCAGACGGGAACGCCGATCGCGGATTCGATCCTCGATGCCGTGCAGGTTTTGCGGGAGGCGGCATGAGGATTTGGCGCAGCTACGGATCGGAACACTCGATGGACCTCCTACTGATCGGCACATTCATCACGGTCGCCGACGCGGAGGCGGCCATCGAACGCATGGAGGAATTGAAGACTCTTGCAGACCTCGCGTGGTCGGACAGCGACTGGCGGAATCAGAACGAACGGATGCCGCGAACCCTCACGGATGAGCTGGCGCGCCTGGGGCTATACGACATGGGCCGGGCTGATGTTGATAATTATGCGTTCGATCACTCGGTCGAACGCAGCGGTGCGACCGTGCGCATCCGGACTGAGGAGTCTGAGATCCAGGGCTTCGTGAAGCTGGTACTTCACCTTGGAGGGCGGGTCGAGGTGCTGTCCGGCCATCACTGGAACGACGACGGAACGCCGAAGACGGCGACCGGCGGTTGAGCTGCTGATGAACCTGACCGAGCTCGCAGCCCTGCCGGGAGCAGCGGACCGGAACTTCGAGGCGCTTACACGGGCGATCGTCTCCCGCCGCTACGGCAGGTTAGGGCCGCTGCGGGAGCGCCGCAACCAGCCCGGGGTCGAGTTCTACCTCCGAGTCGAGCATTCCGGGGTGCTCGGCGACCCCGGCCGGGTCTGGGGCTGGTCGTGCAAATGGTTCGAGCTGAACGCGAAGCACGAGCTCTCCGGCGGGCAGCGCAAGCTGATCGAGGAATCGGTTGAGAAGGCCGTCAAGTACGTCGACGGGCTCACCGACTTCGTGCTGTGCCTTCCCGAGCGTCCGGCGAAGAAGGACGAGGAGTGGATCGACGGCCTCGGCGCGGCTCACGGGATCACGACGAGGCTCTGGACGACGGAGAACTTCGAGGCGGAACTCGGGGGGTTCGACGAGCTTCGGTCAACCTTCTTCGGGGAGCTTGTTCTGACCCCCGAACTGCTCGCGCGAGCACATGAGCGTTCCGTCGCGCCTGTCACGGCCCGGTGGGTCCCGCTGCTGCATACCGCCAACCATATTGAGCACCGAATAGACCGTGTGCTCCTCCGCCCGGATACGGTCAGTTGGCTCGGCGAGCGCGCCGAGGACATCGCAATCCGAGTGGCGTCGCTACGTGCCGCCTTGGCCAGCATTGACGACGACGACATCCGGTCGGAGGCCGAGCACGTCGCCGGTGACCTGGACTCGTTCGTCGGGGATATGCGGGCGATCGTAGACGCCGCTGGGAATCTCCGGCCCTCCGAAGTCCGCGAGCGTCTCGGTGACCAGCAGCCCCCCGCTACTTCGCCGCGGGCGCTGCGCCGCCTCGTGCTCCAGCTGAGGAAGCTTCGCCTGCCGGCGGCGCTCGACGTGACGGGCCTGGCCGCGGAGATTCGCGACGTCATCCAATGGATCACGGAGACGAGCGCAGCCGCGAACGTTCCGTTGGTCGCGCTCGTGGGGGCAGCCGGGCACGGCAAGACACACCTCGCGGCCCAGCTGACCGCTCCGATAGACCGACCGACAGCCGGGGTCTTTATCCAGGGCGCGAACCTGCGATCCGGCGGGAGCCTCGATGATCTGGCGCGACGGATTCCCGGGCTGAAGATCGACCGCTTCGATGATCTTCTGGAAGCGCTCAACTCGGCCGGTTCCCGGGCTGGCTCCCAGATTCCGTTGATCATCGATGGCCTGAACGAGGCCGAGAAGCCAGCCGAGTGGCGCGGGCTGCTCGCACAACTGACACCCGTACTGGCCGACTATCCCTACGTGAACACCGTCGTCACACTCCGCGAGAAGCTCGCTGAACAGGTAATCCCGGACGCCGCGGCGGCGATGCAACTCGACTGGTACCGGTCGGAGGTCAGCGATCTCGTCACCGCCTACTTCGACTACTACCTGATCAACGCCGCTGGCTCCTGGCTACCGACCAGCCTGTTCGAGAACCCGTTGTTCCTCCGCATGTACTGCGAAGCGGCCAACCATGCTCGCCAAGAGCCGGTCGGCGTCGAGGCGCTCCCGACGTCGCTGATTGGGGTATTCGAACGGTATCGCCAGGTCATGGTCGACCGCCTCGCGGACGATCCGGTTCGGATGAGTATTCCCGCCGATGAAATCCGGCGGCGCCTCGCCGCGCTCGCCGGTGAGATGTGGACCCGGAGGGTCCGACGCCTTCCGGTCGATGACGCAAGGCGGATTCTCGACGCGGGCGAGACAAACTGGGACGAGAGCCTGTTCCGGCGACTGGAAGAGGAAGGTGTCCTTTTCCGCGAGGACGTCGACGGAAGTGAGGACAGCGAGACCGGGTTCGTGTTCGACCTGATCGCGGGTTACTTCATTGCCGACGTGCTGCTCGTCCGGATGCGTCTTTCCGAGGTGGATGAACGGCTCGCGGAGGAAGCCCTGTGGGAGTCGCTCCTCGGGGACGAGGGCCACCCTCTCGGTGAGGACGTCGCGTTCGGACTGGTAGGTCTTGTGCCCCGCCGATTTGCTGCGCATCATCTCTGGAGGTATGCCCCGGAGCATCATCGTCCGTGGGCACTCGCCCAGGAATTGAGTGCCGAAGCCGAGTTTCTCGACGATGGGACGGTCGATGAACTCGCCCGGCTTGTCTCGACTCCTGTTTCAGAGAGTTCGGCGTCGCGCCGACGAGGCGGGCGGGGCGTTTTCGACCGACTCTGGGAACTTCGCAACTCCCCCGCACATCGTCTGAACGCCAACTTCCTGGACCGGGCACTCCGGCAGTTGCCGCTCCCCGAGCGTGACCGCAAGTGGACCGAATGGGTCCGAGAGCACGCGGACGATCTGGTGGTGGCCGACCTCCAGCAGATGATCGAGCGCTGGGCCGCCACCATGGACCGAGCGGCGAGTGACGACCTTGACGGGCTCGCGGTGGCGTGGCTGCTCACATCGACGAATCGACAGGTCCGGGATCTCGCGACGAAGGCGCTGCAACGCTACGGACGTCCGGAACCGAAGCGACTGTTCGAGCTGGCGACCCGGATGCTCGACGTCGACGACCTCTACGTTGTCGAACGAGTCGTCGGTGCTGCGTTCGGAGCCGCCACCGCACACCAGATGCCCGATCCTGGTGGATCGTTCGAGCACGCGTTCGGCCGGTGGCTGGGAGAACTCCGTGACCGCTTCCTGGAGGGCGGTTCTTCGCCCACCTCCTATGAGCTGCTCCGTGGATACGTCAGGGCATCCTTCGAACTTGCTGGGACCCTCCACCCGAACGTGGTTCCCGACGGCGTAAACCCGCTCGCGGTGGTGTTGGCGGCTGTGCCGCCGGCACCAGTGATGGCAGATGACGACCCGAACGCCGCCGAGTGCGACCGCACGTTCGGTATGGATTTCGAGAACTACGTGATCGGGTCCGCTGTAGAGGGCCGGGCGAACTACGACTCCGAGCACCCTGAGTTCCGCCGTGCCCGCGGCGAGGTGATGGCACGCGTCTGGGAACTTGGATGGCGTGCTGCTGTGCTCGGCTCCGTTGATGACGCGATCGCGCGGTACTCGAGCAGGTCGAGTCGGTACAGCGGGAACCGTGCGAAGGTGGAGCGCTACGGCAAGAAGTACGGGTGGATCGCGTACTACGAGCTGATCGGCCGGCGGGATGACGCTGGCCTTGTCCGTGAGCGATGGTGGGGCGGCGGGCGCAACGTCTCCGCCGACATCGACCCCACCTTTCCCGATGAACCACCTCCTGCGCCCGTCCACTTGCCGAAGTGGGCGCCCGGGAGTCCGACTGATGATGCCGAGTGGCTCCGCGGCGGAACGGTGAACGTTCCCGACGAGGTGTGGGCACCTGATGTGCTTCACAGTGTGGCTGGCGAATGGCTGCTTGTCGAGGGTTATTTGACGCACGATGGCGGCGGCCGGACGGTGTTCGGGTTCTTCCGGACGTTCCTGCTGGAGTCCGATGATGTCGAGTCCGCCGTCACGCTCGCAGGGGCCATTGACTATCCAGGCAATGACTTCTTCTCCGCACTGCCGACCGTCCGGGGCGTGTTCGCCGGGGAAATGCCGTGGAGCCCCAGGTTCGAAGTGCGCTACGGCAACGGTACGGAGGTTGACGACGATCAATATAACCTCCATCCCCGTCCGTCCATTGGCGCGGACTGGCAGAAAGAAGGAATCAAGGCGGGCCAGGTCGCCGTGACGCTCGAAGCCCCGGAAGGCAAGTCGCCGGCAGGGCTGAAAGGCTCGTATGATGTACCTTCGTTTGAATTCGCTGCTCGATTCGGACTTCGCCAACTGCCCGGGACACTGGACCTCGTCGGGCTCGACGGCATGAGAGCCTCAGTGGCCTTCCGCGGCGCGGAGCCCTGGCGTGGGCATCTGCTCTACATTCGCCGCGACCTCCTCGTACAGTTCGCCGGCCACCACAAAATTGTGCAGATCGCTTGGGGTGAACGCCAGGTAGCCGTCGAATGGAGCTCCCCACCCGCCTGGGCCCGGGCGACGTACGAAACCTATGGGCACGTCTGGCGCCACATCAGGGTGCTCAACGACAACTAAATCAACGATCGATCTGTCGACGCTGCATCCAAGGATCGTCAGCGCAGGTCGACTCACCGCTGGCGTGCTCGCGGGACAGCCACGGGCAGCATGTCGCTTTGTGCGAACGCGAACGGAGGTCGCCCAGTGCGCCGGACCTGTAACCTGCGCGGCATATGTCGCAGCGACGCGGAGACCAACTGGGCGAGGTCAAGGCGCGACAGCTAAACCGCCAACTGGACGACACTCAGTACCTCGACACCCGACGAGCCGGACCAACCGACACGTTCTTTCCTTCGTGGACTTTATGTGTTCGTTCTCTTCGATCTGAGCGGGGAAGTTCGGATGGCCCGCCGGTTCGATCTCGAAGCCCTCGACTGGGCTGGCCGGCCAGGACTTCGGGTCAGTAGACCGTGTCACGCCGCAGCTGGCGTTGAGCGCAGATTGGCTGCATCAATGGCGTCTGGGCCTAGCACAGAAACGGCTTGACGTGGGTGGCTAGCGCCGAGGCAAGCTGCACCGGCGTGGCGTTGCCGATCTGTCGTGCGATCTCCATTTTGGAACCGCACCAGAGATAGTCATCCGGGAATCCTTGCAGCCGGGCCGCTTCGCGATGAGTGATAGCGCGATCCGCATCTGGGTGGAGGTACCTGCCCTTCTCCGGAGCGAAGAACTCGGTACGAATGGCGGGCGCGGGCCTGTCCCAATGCATGCGACCCATGACGTTGGCGGCACGGGTATCCCTTGCTTTCAGTGCGTGTAGTGGGAGCAGCTCCTGTGGGAGGTCTCGCATGTCGCCGCCGGGCGGGATGTGCCCGTAACGGCGAAGTGCCAGGTCGGTATAACGGCGTCCGAGGTGCAGGTCCACGCTCCGATAGGCTCCCCGGACCGTCTGGCCGAAGCACGCAAAAGCGCTCTCCGGAAGATCGAGCCCGGTGCTCACGACCGGCACATCCCCGATGGCGTTCCTCACCGTGCGAAATTCGGCCTCCGTCATGTGCTGAGTGGGCATCGGGATCGGGCCGACACTTGAACCGATGACGACGAGGCGACGTCGCTCCTGCGGAACGCCGAAGTGCGGGGCGAACATGACGCCGTAAGCGATGTCGTAGCGTCGGAGACTGCCTCGATCGAACTCGGCCAAGAACTCGTGGAAGTCGCTCGCCTGGCGGAACTGCGGCGGAGCGTCCATGACGAAGACCTGAGGCCGCACTTGCGCAACGACCCGCACGAATTCCTTCCACAAGGCATTGCGGGGATCGTCGACGCGGCCGCGCCCCCGTGCGTTGGCTGGTTGGAACGGAGGGCTGCCGACGACAACGTCGGCGTGCGGGACAGCATTCGGAGGCAGGTGCCGGATGTCACTCCAGTGGATTGTCGATGTGCCGAAGTTAGCTGCGTACGTGGCTGCCGAGGCGAGGTGGTCCTCGATGGCGAAAACCGGGGCATATCCCATGTAGGCGAACCCAGTGGTCATCCCACCGCTGCCGGCGAACAGATCCGCAACCGTCGCGCGAGCGGGCGCTTGGCTCGTGTCGAAGACGGGCAAGCTGAGTTGGGCCGATGAAGCAGCCCGCGACGAGCGGACGCGAACCGAGGCAGCGGTTCGGCGGACCGTGCTGCTGGCCGGCGTCGAATCGGCGGTCGGAGGGGAAAGCGCGATGCGGCCCACCACGATAGGCGTGCTGCCGGCCTCGCGGTAGCGCGAAGCGACGTACAGCGACCCCGCGGGACCACGGCAGAAGTCGGCGATCGACCCTTCTGGGGCGAGGTCGACGACCGGTGTGTGCTGGCCGGACCCAAGGCGCTCGCGGACGAGCGTGACGTCATCGCGTGCCCCGATGACCGCGCCGTCGATCACAACGAGGCCTGCCGACGTGATTTTCGCCGCGGTGCGTTGGCGGGGCTTTCCGGCGCGTGTGTCGGTGAGCACCAGCTCGCTGCCGACGGTCAACAGATCCACGTCCCCCACCCAGGCCGGCGAACTGGCCGCAGCCTCCAGGTGCCCTAAGTCGTGGCGCACCTCCTCGCCGAGGACATCGCCGAGTCGGCTGATGGACGCGCCTGGCCGACTGTCCGCTTCGCCGCCAGCGAAGGCCCAGACGGAGCCGTCCGGATGCGGAACAAGGTGGGTGTTGCCGAACATTCCGCCAGCGACCACCGCCAGCTGATCCTCGCTGTAGTGGCCGACACCGTGGCCTCGGGTGAAGAGCACTGACCCGTCCTGCTGCACAAGTGCGCGGTGATGGCAGCCCGACACTGGTGCGGCCCACCAGGTCTGGCCCTCTCGAGGATCGATGGCAAGAATCCCTTGCTCAGTGGTGACAATCACCTGATCATCAGGACCGGCCGTCATGCCGGGTTGGAAGGAGTCCGGGAGAGCGAAGAGCACCTCCTCGATCGCATCGCCTGACCGGGTCAGCCTGCCGTCGGGGATCCAGCTCGGTGCGCCGAAGGCCACGGTCGGTGGCTCTTCACCAGGGCCGATCAAGCCGAGCAACGGTGCGTACGCCTCGCCCTCGAAGGCTGCATGGCTCAGCAAGAGCCCTAGGAGTTCCAGCGGCGGGACCAGGCCGCTGAGCATGGCTTCGAAGTGAACCTTGTCGAGCAGCAGGACTTCGAGGCGGTCGCCATCGCTGATGTCGGCCAAGGCTTCTGGGGTGTAGCCGGCCATCGACACGAATAGCCCGAGGGTGCCTGCGAGGCGCTGGCGGACTCTCTTCTGTAGCTTGGCGATTTGACCGGTGTCGGCTGGCTTCTTCTTCCATTTTGCTTCGACGAGGTAGTGCTTGTTGTCAACGACGAAGGCGACATCGATCTCCCCTTTGGAGCGGACCGATGTTCGTGCGTCGATGCCCCAGCAGCGCAGCGTGGCCGCGATGAGCTCGTTGAAGCGCTGTCCACGTAGCTGCGGTGTGTAACCATCCAGCCGCCGTAGCTGGTCGTACTCGGCGATCAGCGACTGCAGCTGCGTTCCACTTGGCACCTGGACATTCTGACCGCCGCCGTCGGCAGCGTCGAATGCAACGGGTCCTACTGGCCCTTTGGAGAGCGACGACGTGCTTTAAGGCATCCGTGGCCGTGACAGCTCGGCGGCCGGGACGGAGCTCAGGGGATCACCGCGAACAATGCGACGTCGGCGCCGATGCCCGCCGCCCATGGCGTGTTTCGGGAGGCCAAGGCCAGGCGGCGCCCCAGCGGATGCATCTGTCAAGATCGGATAGTGGCGGGTGATACGACTTCGTGGTGTTGCGTGCCGGGTTTGATGG
>NZ_BAAAYN010000132.1 GCF_039536245.1 Cryptosporangium minutisporangium
GACGCGCAGGCCGAGGGCGTCCGCGCGGCGCGCGAGCCGGGTCACGGCGGCGCGGCGGGCGAAGCGGCCCGCATCCCGGGCGGCCGCGGCGAGCTCGACCAGCTCGGCGCGTGCCTGGTGGTCGGGGACGGTGAGCGCGGAACGGTCGGTGCCGGGCGGGAGCGGATCGGGGCCGAGGACGGTTCCGGTGGTAGGTGCGCCGGTGGCGGCGGCCAGAGCCCCGGCGACCCAGCGGGCCGCGGCGACCGCCGCCTCGGTGGGGTCGGCGTCGGCGGCGACCGTGATCAGCAGGGCCCCGGAGTGCGGTGTGACGACCGCGGGCGGAGCGCCTGCCGGACCGACCACGACGCGGGCAGTGACCGGCGGCACCCCGGCCGGCACGAGGTCGACCAGGCCACCACCGCGGGCGGTGCCCGCCCCGCCGAGAGCGCCGACGGCACGGGCCACCGCCTCTTCGACCCGTCGGCTCGCGGACGACGGGCGCGCACCGGCCAGCGCGGCGGCGGCATCCGCGTCGGCCCTGGTGAGCAGGTCAGCGCGGACTGCGGCGGCCAGCCGGAGAGCGGCGTCGGCCGGTGCCGGGCCGTCCGGAAGCAGCCCGGCGTCCGTGAGGGCCCGGTGGAGTCCCGCGTCGGCCGGGCCACGACGGAACGGCACGGCCTCGGCGGCGGCGCGGCCGTACCCGCGTACCCGGGCGAGCGTGGCGTGGTCCACCGCGGAGAACGGCGGCTGCGCCCGGTCGGCCCGCAGTTGCGGGGACGCTGGGCCGGAGCCGAGCAGGTCGACCGGGCCGGCACCGGCGTGGGCGGCGACGAACGCGGCGAGCTGGGCGGCGAGTTCGATCTGGACGTCGATCCGCCGTCCGCGCGCGGGCACGGCGAGACCCAGCGCGCCGGGCGGCCCGCCCGGAACGCTCCGGACGGTGCCCGGCGTTGCGTTCGGGTCGACGCCGATCGCGAGCGGGAACGACGGTCCGGTCGCTGTCGGGTGCACCGCGAAGACGCCCGGTTGGCCCGGGACGGGGTCGATCCGGTGGACGCCGGCCACCTCGGCGATCCAGGTGGTGTTCCGCAGGTTCTGCACGGGATCGGCGCCGAACAGCGGCCCGTCCGGGTCACCACTCGGCGTGAGGCCACCGGTCGGCGGCCCAGGCGGTCCGCTTCCGCCGGGCGGCCCGCTCCGACCCGGCGGCGTGCTCCCGCCGGGAGGGGTACCACCGGGCGGGGTTCCACCTGGCGCAACTCCGCCGGGCGGTTGTGGGGGACCGGGTTGGGGAGAGGTCGGGCCCACCCGGGGCGTGCCTCGGAGGACGGCGGCGAGGGCCTGCTCGCGGGCACGGACCGCGTCGCGTTCCGCGCGTACCTGGTCGGCCAGGCTCGCGGTGCTCGCCGTGTTCGCGGTGCTCGCCGTGTTCGACGGCGCTGCCGGCGGCGTGGTCTGGTTCCTGAGGACGCTCGCCGCCAGACCGAACGCCGGATGCGGATCCAGCGCAGCGACCCGGGCCGCGAGTTCGGGATCGAGCAGCGCCCGGCGGTGTGCCCAGCCCACGTCGTCGGCGCTGGGCGCCAGGCCCGCCGCGGCGATCTCCGCCCGGGCGCCCGCCCGCAACCGGGCCGCGGCGACCGGCCGGCGTACCGCTCGATCGAGCTGGTCGAGCGTCCGGACCAGGCTGTTGACGCGGGCGTGGTCGCGAGCGGTCACCGACGCCGGGTCGATCGGCCCGGCGACCGGGCCGGGCCCGAACACGTCCGCGCCGGACGGCGCGCCGTCCAGCGTCGCCCACGCCTGGTCGAGCGCGAACGGCAGCGCCGCCGCCAGCGCACGCCGCCCGGCGCGGTCGGACACCGTGAGGGTGACGAGCGCGTCCGGCCCCAGCGACACGCGCCCCAGCTCGGACGACGCCGCGGTCACCACCCGAACGCGGACGGGCTGCCCGTCAGCGGTGAGCCGGATCAGGCCGTCCGGCTGCACGTGGGCGGAGGTGAACGGCGTGCCGGGCCCCGGAAGCGCGGTCAGGATGTCGCGGGTGTCCCGGGCGACCCGCCGGGGGGACGCCGGGCGCCCCGCCGCACCGTCCACCGTGAACTCGCCGGTCGCTGAGGCTCCCGCGGTGGGCCCCGGATCCGGATGCCCGGCCGCGACCGCGCCGAGCCGTTGGTCGAGCCGCTCCCGGCGGCGGACCAGCTCCGACAGCTGCTCAGCCAACCGCTGGTCGGCCCGTGCCTGCGCAGCAGCCCGCTCCCGAGCCGCCCGTTCCGCATCGCCCACGCCGGTGCGCGGTCCGGCGTCCGGCCGATCGGGCGCGGGCCCACCGGAGGCGGACGCGGCCGCAGCGACGTACTCCCGCGTCGGCGGACGTTCGCTCTCCGGCGACATCGGCAGACCGGCGACCGGAACCGGCGCGCCGTCCGGTCCCAGTAGGAGCAGGTCGAGATGCCGGACGTCGCTCGCCGGGTAGATCGGCTCCCGGCTCACGTCGCCGGTCTGCGGATCGACCCACCGGATCTCCCCGCCCTGGTTCACCGCGGCGAACGTGTGCGATCCGCCCGCGCGCCAGCTCGTCGAGAGCATCACTGCGGCACCGGGCCCGGCCTCGAGAAGGGCTGCGGTGATCCGGGCGTACCCGTCCCGCACCGCTTGGTCGGCCGCGGCCGGGTCCAGCCCGTCGATCAGGGGGACGACCTGCTGGTACCGGCCGCCGGTCCAGTCCTCGTCCATCCCGAGGGTGTCGCCGACGGAGTCCGCACGCACGACCGCGGTCGCGTTGCGGAACTTGTATTTGCTGCGGGCCAGTGGCGCTGCCACCCGGGGCCGCCCGAACCAGGTGTCGACGAACGAGCGCACCGAGTCGACACAGTTGATCCGCCGGGTCGTGTCCGAGCGGCGGCCGAAGTCGTTGATCCGGCGGACCCACGTGCCGACGTCGACCGGCGGGTGCACCCGGATTCGGCCGAACGCCGCCACCAGCGCGGCCTCCAGCAGCCGCTGGTGGGCCAGCAGCGGCACCCGGTATCCGTTCCGTCCGTACGTTCGTAGGTGGTCGGCGGGCGGCCGGTTGGCGGCGCCGCGCACCGGGGAGCGCTGGACGAGCGGATCCTCGCGGGTCATGAGGCGGCCGGTGTCGGTGTTCTGGTCGACCCAGTTCGTCGGTGCGTCGGCCTGTGCCGGGTCGTCCGGATCGAACTCCGGCGAGGTGGCGTAGTGCTGCGTGATCCGGGCCCGGTCGTAGGCCGCGCGGGTGGCGGCGAGCCGGTCGGTCGCCGCCTCGGCCAGCGCGCGGAGCCGGTCGGCCTCGGTGCGGAGCCGGGCGGCCGCGGCGCTGCGGGCGGTGGCCTCCTCCGCGTCGGCGGCAGGGTTGGCGGCGGGGTTGGCGGCTGCGGCTGCCTGCTCCTCGGCTCGGGTGGCGGCCTCGGTCAGCCGGGTCGCGGTGGCCTGCACGTCGTCTACCTGGGTCTGGAGCGCGTTGATCTCGCCGAACCAGGTCTGCAGCCGGTCGATCCGGTCGTCCAGGTCGTCGAAGTACGCCCGCGACTCCTGGCGCCAGGCATCGACCGCGTTCGGGTCGGCGGGGTCCGTGGGTTCGGTCGGACCGCTCGGCCTGCTGGCGTCGTCGTTCGGGTCGTTGGGCCGGTCCGGCGGTGGGTTTTCGTGGGCGGAGGGATCGGTCGGCGGGTCGGTGGGGACGCTGCCGTGTAGCGCTCCGGTGCGGACCCGGGGGAGCGTGTCGCCGCCGGTGGCCGCGGGGTCGGCGGGTGCCGGGACCGTGCGAGGCGTCGCCAGGCGAGCGGCTCCGGCTGCTGTCGCGCCGGCCGCCAACAGGACCGCGAGCGCGGCGCTGTGCTGGTCGTCGATCGCGGCCCGGACCGTCGCCAGGTCAGGATCCTGGCCGTCCGGGGCGAGTGCGCCGAGCAGGTCGCGCAGCCGGATCTGCTCCGGGGTCCGGGCCGAACCGTGTAACGCCTCGTCGAGGGTGTCCGCGGTAAAGGCAGGGGGTTGGGCGGGGGCGGTGCGCGGTGCGGTCTCCGGCGGAAGCTGGACATCGGACACCGCAGGGCCGGTGACCGGCGGTCGGATCCGGCGCCCCTCCCGCATCGGCGTCTGATCGGCCGGGCTGTCCCGGTGCGCCGAGGTCTCAGCCGACGGGCCGGACGCCGTGGCCGCGCGGGCGTCGCCGGTGTCCGACGCCGTGGCGACGGTGGCCGCGCGGGCGTCGGCGCGCGGCGCGGGACCGTCCGCTGCGAGGTCGGCAGCTCCGTCGTACGTCCCCGAATCGAGCGAGCGCACCTCGGCGGTGGCCGGGTCGATCGGGTCGATCGTGCTCGGATCGAGGCCGCGCGCTTCGGTGGTAGCCGACTCGGTGACTGCCGCACCGCTGTCGGCGGCGGTGTCCGTGCGGAGGCTGTCGCTCGGGTTGGCGTCGGCCGATCCGGTGTCGGCGGTCGACGCCTCCCGCGAGCCGGTGTCCGACGCGGTGTCCGCGGTGGGTTCGGTGGCGCCCTCGTCTGCGGCTGCGGAGGTGTCGGAGGCGGATGTGCTGTCGGCAGCGCTGGCCCCGGCGTCCGAGGCCGTCGTCGGGCCCGTTCCGCCGGCGTCCGTCGGCGCCGACACTGTGGACGCGTCGGATGTTCCGGAAGCGTCCGACCCGTTCGCGGCGGTGGACCCACTGGCATCGCCGGGGGAGTCGAGACCACCGGCGTCGCCGAGCGTCACCGCGGGCTCGGACCCACCGGAGTCGCTGGAGCCGCCCGAGGAGGTGGCGGTGGAGGTGTCCGCGCCGCCAGAGGAGTCGGAGCCGCCCGTGGAGCTGGAGCTGCTCGTGGAATTGCTGCCGCCGGAGGGGGTGGAGCCGGAGGAATCGGAGCCGGAAGAGTTCGAGCCGGCGGTGCCGGAGGGTTCGCCTCCGCCGGCACGGGTTGCGCCGGAGGACGGTTGTGACCCTCCGGTCGAGGGTGAGGAGCCGGTCGGGGCTGAGTAAGCCGGCGGTGATCCGGCTGGCGGACCGCCGGCGAGTGGAGGACTGAGGGCGGGTGCCGGCGGGGCGAGGGTGGGTGCGGGCCCGGTAGGTGCGGTGGGATTGTCAGGTGCGGTGAGTAGTGAGTTTTCGGCG
>NZ_BAAAYN010000133.1 GCF_039536245.1 Cryptosporangium minutisporangium
TGGGCGCGCTGTACCAGTTCTTCAGCGGTAAGGAAGAGCTGCTGCAGGCGGTGATGTACCGCCGCGGCGGTGAGCTGTTCGCGGTCATGCGGGAGGCGATCACGCCCGGCGCGGCCGGGGTGGCGAACCTGGTTGCGATCGTCGAGGCGCTCAGCGCGTTCTTCGACCGCTTTCCCGCGTACGGCCGGTTGACGATCCGCCTGGCGTCGCCGGGGGAGGACGCGCCGAAGGACCTGAGCCCGGCCGGCGCGGGGTTCGCCGGAGCGCTGGCGCTCTTCGCCGACGTGCTGCGGAGCGGTCAGCAGGCCGGGGACGTGCGGCCGGGAGATCCGGCGGCGCTGTCCGAGCTGGCGTCCAGCATGATGACCGCGCACCTGCGCGACCGCGGTCCGGACGGGCTGTCGGCCGCGGAGTTCGCCGAGATCCTGTCGGGGGCCTTCGCGGCGGAGTGACCCGCCGACGCCGCTTGGGCCGCGGCTTCAGGTGCTGGACGGTGCGGCGGTGGCAGCCCGGAGCGCGTCGATGACCCGGCCGGACGCCTCCGGCTGCGGCCCCGGCAGGTACGCGACGATCACCCGTCGCCGCTCGTCGGAACCGCCGCGGACCGCGAGCACCCGCACCCCGTCCGGAGCCGCCGCGGCGAGGTCGGCGGGCACGGTCGTCAGACCGTGCCCCGCCGCGACCAGGCGCAGTTTCGCGAGCCAGTCCCGCGCCACGTGGACGACCTCCGGGCGGCCGTCCAGGCCGGGCCAGACCCCGAGCGGGTGCTCGTCCACCGCCGACCGTCCGGCGATCCAGCGTTCGCCCCGCAGATCCTCGACGTGCACCGCGTCGGCGGCGGCCAGCGCGTGCGTCGCCGGCACCGCGACGCACAGGCTCCGCTCGACCAGCGTCTCGACCACCAGGGCCGGTGACTCGTCGTCCGGCGCCCGGAACGGCGGCGCGGACGCCACCACGGCGAGGTCGATCGAGCCCGCCCGCAACGCGCGCACCAGCGACGGTGTGCTGCCGTCCCGGGTCCGCACGGTGATGCCCGGCTGGGTGCGACGCAGCGCCGCCAGGGCCGTCGGCAACAACACCGCACCGGCGCTCGGGTAGGCGCCGAGCCGCACGGTCGCGGTCGGCGCGGGAAGGCCACGCAGCTCACGGTCGGCGGCGTCGATCGCATCGAGGACGGCCGCCGCGTGCCGCAGCACCACCCGCCCGGTGGCGGTGAGCCGAACGCCGTCGCGGTGGCGTTCGAACACCGGCGCCCCGGCGGCCCGCTCCACCGCGGCGACCTGTCGGGACACCGCCGACTGCGTGTAACCCAGCGAGACCGCCGCCGCGCTGAACGTCCGCCGCTCGGCGATCTCCCGGACGACCCGCAGCCCGGCGAGCGTGACGCTCCCGAAGTCCATGACGTTTACGCATACCACGCTTGCCATACTGTCGTTGGACGCATACGTGGCCGTTGCCTAGCGTCGAGGTATGAGAACCGCTCTGATCACCGGCGCGAACCAGGGCATCGGCTTCGCGCTCGTCGAGGAACTCGCCGCCAGGTGGACGTCGGACGACGTCGTTCTGCTCACCGGGCGTAACCCGGACCGCGTCGCCCACGCCGTCGCCCGTGCGACGGCCGATCCCGCGCGCAACGCGCGCGTCGAAGGCCGACTCCTGGACGTCAGCGACGCGACCGCGGTCGCCGCGGCCGCCGCCGACTTCGCCGGCCAGGGACTCGACGTGGTGCTCTCCAACGCGGCGGCCCGGCTCACCCCGGACCGGACCCAGCGGGAGCAGGCTGACGAGTTCATCACCGTGGCGAACGGTGGCACGCACGCGATGCTGCGGTCCTTCGGGCCGGTCGTGCGCCCGGGCGGCCGGCTCGTCGTCGTCGCCAGCTCGCTCGGCACGCTGGGTAACCTGCCGGAGGCCGTGCGCCCGCTCTTCGGCGACCACGACAGCCTCGACGACGTCGAGCGCACCGTGGAGGCGTGGCGCGCCGCGATCCACGACGGCACCGCGCCGGACGTCGGTTGGCCGGACTGGATCAACGTCCCGTCGAAGGTCGCGCAGGTGGCCGCGGTCCGCGCGGTCGCGCGTCAACGGCGGGACCGCGACCTCGCCGACGGCACGCTGGTCAGCGTGGTCTGTCCCGGCTTGGTCGACACTCCGGCGTCGCGGCCCTGGTTCCCGGACTTCAGCCGCGCCCGGACGCCCGCGCGCGCCGCGACGGCCCTGCTCGACTTCGTGCTCGCCGACCCGATCGACCCGGCCACCTACGGCGAGCTGGTCCGCGACGGAGCGGTGCTGCCCTGGAGCGCCTACCGTTCCCCGGTCGCCTACCAGGCGTGACCTGGGTTTCCTGTCTTACGTTCCCGCGCCGTGGGCGTCGGCGACGACGGTCGGCGAGGCGAGGTCGGCCCACGAATCGACGAGCGATCGGACGAAGTCCCGGTGCGCTGCGCTGACGTCGGCGGATCGCTCCAGCACGTCCAGTTCGTTGATCAGCGTCAGGTCGACGAAGTCCCGCAGCGCGTCGTCGTCCAGCACCTCGCGGTCGCCGGTGAAGCGGCTGACGACGCACCGGGTAGCGGCGAGCCGGGACCAGGTCTGCGTCCGGTCGCAGCCGCCGTAGCGGTAGACGATCGCCTCGGCCGCGGGCCCCACCGCCTCCTGCACCAGGTGCCGCTCGGTCAGCGCGACGAGCGACACGTCGAAACCGTCGGTGCCGTACACCGCGTGCGCGAGCCCGGCGCGTCGCAGGTCGGCCGAGGCGCCGTGCCGGGCCAGCCGGTCGGCGACCCGGCCGAGGTGCTCGTAGAGCGTGCCCCCAGGATGCGGCACGCTCTCGGCGCCGCGTGCACGGAGCAGCGCACGGATGTCCCGGTCGGCGGTCACGGCGTCTCACCACCCGGGCGCAGGCCGAGCAACTCCGGACGCTTCGCGAACTGCCGCCAGCGCTGGTCCGGATCGGCGATCAGCCGCCGGGAGCCCAGGTCGAGCACGCCGCCCACGCTGTCGAGCTCGGCCACGAGTGCGCCGTCGCCCACCCGATGAAGCTGTTGCTGCACGCGCCCGGTCCGGCCACCGGGCCAATCGAAGACGCACGTGACGTCGACCGCGTCGCCGAGGCGCAACTCACGGCGGAACCGGATCGTCGTCTCGAGGGTCACCGGGCCGAGCCCGGAGCGGCGCACCTCCTCCAGGTCCACACCGGCGGCGCGGAGCAACGCCCAGCGGACGTGGTCGGCGTACTGCAGGTAGACCGCGGTGGTGACGTGCCCCTGAGTGTCCAGTTCGTACGCCCGAACCTCGAACCGCACCGTGAAATCGGTCGCTGTCAACGCGGTCACTGTGCCTCCTCCTCGAATCCGGTGCCGTGCGCGACGATGATGTCGACCACCGCGTCCAGATGGCGAAGGAAGCGCCGGCCGGTCGGGTCGACCGTGATCTGCTGGTCCACCAGCCCTTTGACGGCGGCCGTGAGGACGTCGACATGGGACCGCCCGGACACGCCGACCTCCGCCAGGGTGCGGCGCCAGGCACCGAACGCGGCGCGGGCCAGTTCGTGCGCCTCGGGGGAGGGCTGGAACCCCGGCACGGTCCGCTGGGTCAGCAGTTGGTACCGCTGCGGATTCTCGACGCAGAACGTCGCGAACGCGGCCGCCGCGGCGTGGACGTCGAGCGGCCGCTCGTCCTCCAGGGCGGCCAGGCGCCGGAGGAAGTCCTCCTGGCCCTGCCGGTAGAGCGCGTCGTAGAGCTCCTGCTTGCTCGGGAAGTACCAGGCGAGCGACTGGGGTCGCATGCCGAGGCGGGTCGCGAGGAGGCGCAGCGAGATCCCGGAGAGGCCTTCCGTGGCGGCGAGCTGCCAGGCCGCCGTGAGGATCTCGGCCAGGACGGCCTGGCGGCGGCGGGTGACTCTGGTAGTGACAGTTTTCTCTGTCATGAACAGGGAGACTAGCTCGTAGACGGGCGGGGCGAAAGGGTCGGGCCTTGGCGCGGGGGCGGGCCCCTGCCGAGCCACGGCCGCGCCGTCTTCGCGGCGGCGAACGCCGCTCCCGGCTTGGCGGGGGGCTCTGACGGGAGTCGTCTCTAGCCTGTGGACAGCGGTTTTGTGTCGGTGGGGCGG
>NZ_BAAAYN010000134.1 GCF_039536245.1 Cryptosporangium minutisporangium
CCGGGGCCCGGCGGCCCGGGGCCGGCGGCCTGGGGCGCGCGGCGGCTCGCAGGGGCCGCGGCCGCGGGCGGTGGTGCATTTGCGGGCGGTGGTGCGCCGGGCTCGTGGGGCGGTGTGCGCGCGAACGGTGGTACGCCCGTGCGGTGGAGCTGGATGAGCTAACGGTGGCGCGGTGGGGGCGTAATCATTTGGCTTTGTCTTTGGGACCGTCACCGGTGGAGAGCGCAGCGATGAACGCCTCCTGAGGGACCTCGACGCGGCCGACCATCTTCATCCGCTTCTTGCCCTCCTTCTGCTTCTCGAGCAGCTTCCGCTTCCGGGAGATGTCGCCGCCGTAGCACTTCGCGAGGACGTCCTTGCGGATCGCGCGGATGTTCTCGCGGGCGATGATCCGGGCCCCGATCGCGGCCTGGATCGGCACCTCGAACTGCTGCCGCGGGATCAGCTCGCGGAGCTTCTGGGCCATCGTCGTGCCGTAGTTGTAGGCCTTGTCCTTGTGCACGATCGCGCTGAACGCGTCGACCTGCTCGCCCTGCAGCAGGATGTCGACTTTCACCAGGTCGGCAGCCTGCTCGCCGGTGGTCTCGTAGTCGAGGCTGGCGTAACCCTTGGTGCGGGACTTCAGCTGGTCGAAGAAGTCGAAGATGATCTCGGCCAGGGGGAGCGAGTAGCGCAGCTCGACGCGGTCCTCGGACAGGTAGTCCATGCCCTGGAGCGTGCCTCGACGGCCCTGGCAGAGTTCCATGATCGCGCCGATGTATTCGCTGGGAGCCAGGACGGTGGCGCGGACTATCGGCTCGTAGACCTCATCGATCTTCCCGTGCGGGAACTCGCTCGGGTTGGTGACGATGTGCTCGGTTTTGTCGTCCATGACCACCCGGTAGACCACGTTCGGGGCGGTCGCGATCAGGTCGAGGCCGAACTCGCGCTCCAGCCGCTCCCGGATGATCTCCAGGTGCAGCAGGCCGAGGAAGCCGACGCGGAAGCCGAAGCCGAGCGCGGCAGAGGTCTCCGGCTCGTAGGCCAGCGCGGCATCGTTGAGCTGGAGCTTGTCGAGCGCCTCGCGGAGGATCGGGTAGTCCGAGCCGTCGATCGGGTAGAGGCCGGAGAACACCATCGGCTTTGCCTCGGCGTACCCGGGAAGGCTCTCCTTCGCCGGCTTGGCGTTGTTGGTGACGGTGTCACCGACCTTGGACTGGCGGACGTCCTTCACGCCGGTGATCAGATAACCCACCTCGCCGACGCCGAGCGCGTCGGACGGCACCGGCTCCGGCGAGATGACGCCGATCTCGAGCAGCTCGTGGGTGGCCGCGGTGGACATCATCTTGATCCGCTCGCGGGCACTGAGCTGGCCGTCGATCACCCGGATGTAGGTGACGACGCCACGGTAGGTGTCGTAGACCGAGTCGAAGATCATCGCCCTGGCCGGAGCGTTCGCGTCACCCTTCGGGGGCGGGAACTGGCGGACGATCTCGTTGAGCAGGGGTTCGACGCCGACGCCGGTCTTGCCGGAGACCTTGAGGCAGTCTTCGGGCTCGCAGCCGATCAGCTTCGCCAGCTCCTCGGCGTACTTCTCGGGCTGGGCCGCCGGCAGGTCGATCTTGTTGAGGACCGGGATGACGTGCAGGTCGTTCTCGAGCGCCAGGTAGAGGTTCGCGAGCGTCTGCGCCTCGATGCCCTGAGCGGCGTCGACGAGGAGAACGGCACCTTCGCAGGCGGCCAGGGACCGGGACACCTCGTACGTGAAGTCGACGTGCCCGGGGGTGTCGATCATGTTGAGGATGTGGGTGGTGTTGTCGACCTCCCACGGGAGGCGGACGGCCTGCGACTTGATCGTGATGCCGCGCTCGCGCTCGATGTCCATGCGGTCGAGGTACTGGGCCCGCATCTGCCGCTCGTTGACGACGCCCGTGATCTGCAGCATGCGGTCGGCCAGCGTCGACTTGCCGTGGTCGATGTGCGCAATGATGCAGAAGTTGCGGATCAAGCTCGGGTCGGTCGATCCCGGGCGCGGCGTCGGGGGCACGCGGGTGTCCCTGCCCTTCTTTGATGACGAGGCGTTCGAGGACGTCAGGTGGCACGCAGCGTCGGTAACCGCGCGCACCGGTCACACCGGCCTGCGGTCGGCGTGGTCGAGACGACACCTCAATTCTCCCACGCCCCGAGGAGTGCCGTCTCACGGCGGTGGCGCGACTTACCTCGCGTGCGCCGCGCGGAAGGTACGGCCGCGTGCTCGGGATGGGTGTCGCGCCCTCCGGGGTATGACACCGGAAGCACGACATCCACGTTGGCGAGCACCGGAATCGGCGACACCCAGCCCTCACCGAGCGTGGCGCCCGGGCTCGGGAGCGCGTTTTGAACCAGTCGTCAGGTTCCTGGTAGCCTGGTTTTTCGCGCGGCGGGCGCGCGATGTGCGCTGCTCGACGAGGCCCTCGAACGGGAGTCTCGAGCACACCCGCCATCGTTCGAACTTGCCAGCAACACACGACCAGACCCGAGGCTTACGCGTGGCGAACATCAAGTCCCAGATCAAGCGCATCAAGACCAACGAGAAGGCGCGCCTGCGCAACAAGGCCGTCAAGTCGTCGATCAAGACGGCGATCCGGAAGTTCCGGACGGCTGCCGACGCCGGTGACCGCGACACGGCTCTGACCGAGCTGCGCAACGCGTCCCGTGCGCTCGACAAGGCCACCAGCAAGGGCGTCATCCACAAGAACCAGGCCGCGAACAAGAAGTCGGCCATGGCGAAGCGGGCCGAGTCCCTCTGACGCTGCCTGCGGCGCACTAGCGCATCCGATCGAAGGCACCGCCCCTCCCGGGGTCGGTGCCTTCGTCGTTTCCGAGGCCGATCCCGCGCAGCATCAGCCGGTCGCATCAGCCTGGACAGGGCGCGTCAGCCTGGACAGGGCGCGTCAGCCTGGACAGGGCGNGAGCCTGGACAGGGCGCGTCAGCCCCGCGCTGGGCCGTCCTCGCGCAGGGGCGGCAACGGAACGGTGGCATCCGCGTCCGCTTCCAGGTCGGCGGGGTGAGCCGTGGCCGCGGGAGGCGCCGCACCGGGTTCCCCCGCCGCGGACGGAACCGCTCGCAGGCGTGGCTCCGCCGGGGCAGACGGTGTCACGCGGATCACGCCCAGGACCGCGGTGTCGGGCTCGTGATCGGCGGCGCCGTGCGGCGCCTCCGCACTCACCGGGGAAGCTCGGCTGTAGCCGGAGATCACCGCATCGTCGAACGTCGGTATCTCACCGCTGCGGGAGCGTGGCCGCCGAGCCGCGTGCGGGTCCGGCAAGCGCCCGGCGACGACGTCGTTCAACTTCACCATCGCCGCAACGGTGGCCGGCGTCGCCAGCACGCCCCACCAGCTCACCAGGTCGGCGAAGGCCAGCAGCATCGCCAGGACGATCGAGCCTTCGAAGAACAGCGCGCAGAGCAGCTTGCCCGGCGCGAGATGCCGCAACCGCAGCACTCGTGCGTACAGCGGCCGCACCGCGTCGTGCGGAGCTGGTTCGGACCGCTCTCGGAGCGCCGCGAGTAACCGCGCCGTCACCGGACTTCCCGGGCCGAGACGATCGCGAGCACCGCCCGCTCCAACGCGTAGTCGCGGTCGTCCGCACCACCTTTGACGTCCCCGTTGGCGACGGCCGCCGCGCGGGCGGCGGTAGCCAGCCCGGCCTGGGACCATCCGCGGCCCTGCCGCTGTGCCCGCTCGACCTTCCACGGCGGCATGCCCAGCGTGCTGGCCAGCTGATAGGCACTCCCCCGCGCCCCGGCGACCCGCGCGACGCTCCGGACGCCGTCCGCCAGCGCGTCCGCGATCGGCACCGGATCGACGCCGATCGCCCGCGCCCACCGCAAGGCTTCGAGCGCCCCGGCGGTGTCGCCGACCATCGCCGCGTCGGCGACCGTGTAACCGCTGACGTCCGCACGCCCGCGGTGGTACTGCCGCACCGTGTCCAGATCGACCCGGCCGCCGGTGTCGGCGACCAACTGGCTGCACACCGACGCCAATTCGCGCAGGTCGGAGCCGACCGATTCGAGGATCAGCGCCGCGACTTCCTCGCTGGCCTTACCGCCGGACCGGCGGACCTCGTCGCGCACGAACGCGATCTTGTCGCGATGCTTCGTGATCTTGGCGACGCTGGTCGTGACCGCGCCCGCCTTCTTCAGCCCGTCCGCGAGCGCCTTGCCCCGGGCCTGCCCGAGGTGGGTGACGACCAGCACGATGCCGCTGCTGGGGTCGGCCGCGAGCGCGGTCGCGTGCTGCAGCAGCGCGGCCGCCAGGTCCTTCCCCGCGGTGTGGGCGTCCCGGGCGATCAGCACCCGCGCCTCGGCGAACAGCGACGGGCTGAACAACTCGAACAGCGCGCCCGGCGTGAGCTGGGAGAGGTCTAGCTCACGGACGTCACATTCCGGGTCCGCCGCGCGGGCGGTGGCGACGACATCGGCGACCACACGGCCCGCGAGAAAGCTCTCGTCTCCGAGGACGAGGTGGAGCGGCGCGAGTGTGGCCGGGGGCGAAGGGGCGGCCGAGCCAGGCATGTCGCACATCGTTGCACGGTGCGCGGAACGTTGCGGTCCCGCGCACGCACGAGCGCTGCACTTTACGGCGCTATCGGGGCATTCGCCCAGGTGGCGCGGGTCTTTTCCGCAGACGAGTGATGGCCCCGGAAACGAGGTCAAGCGGCGGCCCCGCGCCGTGGATCAGGGCACTGCGGCGCGGCCGCGCACGGCGGTCGACAGCGCTCCGTCCCGACCGGCGACCACCGCCAGGTCACCGCTGTGATCGGTCCGCAGCACCCGGGCTCTCCGCTTCGCCAGGTGCCCCAGGACGCCGGGATCGGGATGCCCGTAGTCGTTGTCGACACCCACCGGGATGAGCGCCACCCGCGGCGCCGCGGCGTCCAGGAACGCCGGCTCGGACCACGCCGACCCGTGGTGCGGCACCTTCAGCACGTCCACCGCCAACGGCGTCCCGCCGTCCAGCAGTGCCCGCTCGGCATCGTGTTCGGCGTCCCCGGGCAGCAGGACCGCGACCGACCGGACCTCGGCCCGCAGGATCAGGCTGTTGTTGTTCGGGTCCGATCGGGTTCCCCGCAGCACCCGCTGCGGCCCGAGTACCCGCAGTGCGACGGCTCCGGCGGTCACCTCCCGCCCGGCCGTGAACCGCACGATCCGGACGCCGAAACGACGGGCCGATCGGGTCACCACCGCAGCGTTCTCGGCCGGTTCCGCGTACGGCCCGACGACGATCGCACCGACCGCCCTGCCCCGGAGCACACCGTCGAGGCCGCCGATGTGATCGAGGTGAAGGTGGCTCAGGAGCAGCAACGGCACCTGCTCCACCCCGAGCCGCCGTAGACAGCCGTCGACCGGCGTCGGGTCCGGGCCCACGTCGACGACCACCGCGGACGCCGCACCGGCCCGGAGCACCACCGCGTCGCCTTGCCCCACGTCGCACGCCACCACGACCCAGCCGGGCGGTGGCCACCCCGGCGCTGCTACCCGGATCGGCAGGGCCGCGACCACCACGGCCACACAGACCACCGCGAGCAGCCGACGCGGCAGCCGCCAACGGGCCACGAAGGCACCGCCCGCGAGCACGGCGGCGAGGGCCCAGCCACCGGCCGCGCCGCCCGGCCACGGGACGAGGCCGTCGGGCACCGCGGCTCCTCGCTCCGCGACCACGACCAGCCACCAGGCCGGCCACTGGCCCAGCCAGGCCAGCGCGGTGGCGACCGGCTCCGCGACCGGCGCGACGACCGCCGCGAGCAGCCCCAGCACCGTGGCGGGGGCGACGGTCGGCGCGGCGAGGAGGTTCGCCGGGATCGCGGTGAGGCTGACCGTGCCGCTGAACGCCGCGATCAGGGGAGCACACGCCGCCTGCGCCGCGGCGGGTACCGCCAGCGCGTCCGCGGCCAGGGCGGGCACCCGGCGGCGTTGCATCCCCGCGGACCACGCCGGTGCGACGAGCAGCAGCCCGGCCGTGGCGGCCACCGAGAGCGCGAAACCCGGCGCGGCGGCCAACGCCGGGTCGACGAGGACGAGAACGACGACCGAAACGCAGAGCGCCGGAAGGGCGGCGCGTGGCCGCCCCAGCGCGAGCGCCAGCAGGCCGAACCCACACATCGCGGCCGCACGGACGACGCTCGGCGACGGGCGCGCCAGCACGACGAACCCGGCGACCGCCACCGCGGCGAGAGCAGCCGACCAGCCCGGACCGGCCCGCACCCCGCGGAGAGCGGCGAGCACCAGCCCGGCCATGATCGCGAGGTTGGCCCCGGACACCGCCGTCAAGTGGGTCATGCCCGTCTGCTGGAACGCGTCTCTGACCCCGGGGTCGAGCTCGGAGGTATCGCCGACGACGAGGCCGGGCAGGAGGCCGCCGGGCTTGTCGGGCAGCGGGCCACACACGTCGCGGAGACCGTCGCGCAGGGAACCGGCGGCCCGTTGCAGCCACGGCGGCTCGCCGACCCGCTGTGGTGCCGCCGTCGACGAGAGCACCGCGGCCGTGAGGTCCCGACGCTGCGGCGCGAGCAGGCGTCCTTCGACGACGACCGGCTGACCGGGGAGCAGCCCTTCCCAGCCCGGGTGTTTGCCGAGGACGAGTACTCGGCCGCCGACGGTGTGCCGGATGCCGTCGGCGGTGAGCTGCTCGACCGAGGCCGGTACGACCCAGAGCGGGGCACCACCGCGCCGGGCAGCCGAGGGGCGAGGGTCGTCCCGCACCACCAGCCGGGCGACAACCGTCCCGGAACGCGCCACCGCACCGGCGAGCGGCCCGCTGTCCCGCTCGACCAGCCGAGGCACCGCCGCGACGGCCCCGGTGGCGGCCCCCAGCGCCACACCGGCCACCCCGAAGGCCAGCCCGCTCGCCCGGATCGCGCGCCGGCCCCGCAGCCCGCCGGCCACCCCGGGCACCGGCCCGCCCGCCCGTACGGCGCGTGGGCTCCATAGCCCGCCGGCCACCCCCGACGCGGCTGGTTCGGGCGCGCCCGGGGCGC
>NZ_BAAAYN010000135.1 GCF_039536245.1 Cryptosporangium minutisporangium
AGGATCTGCTCCCGGCTCATCGCCACCCGCCGCTGCCGACGCAGCTCACGCGGGCTGGTCATGCCGCGAACGCCCGGGTGACGATCCGCCGGAAGTCCTGCTCGGTCAGCGTCGGGCCGGACGGGTCCAGCTCGGGGTCGACCCGGTGGTACGCACTGACCAGGCTGGACAGCAGACGCGCCAGGGCGTGGGGGTTCCCCGGCCGGACGGTTCCCCGCCGCTGGCCCTCGGCGATCACCGACGCGTACAGGTCCATCGCGGTGCGGTAGTTGGCCTCGAACAGGTGGTAGCCGGCCGGTGCGTCCGAGCCGGCCGAGTAGACCCGCGCCGACAGCCGGCCGAACGCCGGGTAGCGCCGGTGGAATGCGACGATCGTGTCGACCAGCTGCAGGAGGTCGCCCGCCTCGGCGGCCGCGCGCATCTCGGCCAGCTGGACCAGCCCACGACGTTCCATCACCCCGCGGAGCAGCTCTTCCTTGCCCGCGAAGAACTGGTACAGCGCGCCCA
>NZ_BAAAYN010000136.1 GCF_039536245.1 Cryptosporangium minutisporangium
ATGACCTTCTACGTTAATTACACTACTATCAATATCAATCGTAATGGATGTCAATTTACTTTTAGTGAGCAGTTTTTTAAAGACTTTAAAATTAATGTCTCTAAACATTTGGGTTGTCTTGAAGTTGAAGTTTCCTAGAAACCGTGACACTGTTTCAGGTTCTTTTACGGAAATATCAAACTCGTTGACGAGGGGATCATTTTGAAGTAGCTTTAGACGTTCTAACTTATCAATGCCAATGAAGTGACCGCAGAGCATGGTCTTTATATGATTCATCTTGATTTTATTTGTTGAGTCATTATCAAATACGAGGTCATTTTCAATAAAATCAAAAATCCCATTGCTTTTTGCATTCTCAAGGAGCAGAAAAAGACCTGCATTTGATGTTAGATTCTTAGCTTTGAAATCAATTTTATTAATCATAATTAGAACCCCTTTTTACTACTTTTCTTACTATTATTTTACCATATATCGAGTCATAAAAGCTGATAATTTAACATATTTTTGAGC
>NZ_BAAAYN010000137.1 GCF_039536245.1 Cryptosporangium minutisporangium
CGCAACGGGACGCGGGCGAAGACGGTGCTGACGGAGAACACCGGCGAGGTCGAAATCGACGTCCCGCGGGATCGGGCCGGCAGCTTTGAGCCGCAGATCGTGAAGAAGCGCCAACGCCGGTTGTCCGGAGTGGACGAGGTCGTGCTGTCGCTCTATGCCAAGGGCCTGACCACCGGGGAGATCTCGGCGCACTTCGCCGAGATCTACGGGGCGTCGGTGTCGAAGGAGACGATCTCGAGGATCACCGACAAGGTCCTTGAGGAGATGCAGGCCTGGCAGACCCGCCCGTTGGACGAGATCTACGCGGCCGTGTTCATCGACGCCATCGTGGTGAAGGTCCGGGATGGGCAGGTGGCCAACCGGCCGTTCTATGCCGCGATCGGCGTCACACTCAACGGCGAACGCGACATCCTCGGGCTCTGGGCCGGGACCGGTGGTGAGGGCGCGAAATTCTGGATGTCCGTGCTGACCGACCTGCGCAACCGCGGTGTCAAGGACGTGTTCTTCCTGGTCTGCGACG
>NZ_BAAAYN010000138.1 GCF_039536245.1 Cryptosporangium minutisporangium
GCTGAAGGGCCTGCCGGACGTCGTGACGAACGTCTGGCCGCAGACGATCGTGCAGACCTGCATCGTCCACCTGATCCGCAACACGTTCCGGCTGGCGGCCCGCCAGTACTGGGACGAACTCAAACGCGACATCAAGCCCATCTACACCGCGGTCAACGCCACCGCCGCCAGGGCGGCGTTCGACGAACTGGCCGAGAAATGGGGCCGGAAGTATCCCGCGCTGATCAGGCTCTGGGACAACGCCTGGGAGGAGTTCATCCCGTTCCTCGACTACGACGTCGAGATCCGCACCGTGCTGTGTTCCACGAACGCGATCGAGTCGTTGAATGCCCGCTACCGGCGGGCGATCAAAGCCCGCGGGCACTTCCCCACCGAGCAGGCCGCGTTAAAGTGCCTCTACCTGGTCACCCGATCCTTGGATCCGACCGGGACCGGCAGGGCGAGGTGGGCGATGCGCTGGAAACCTGCGTTGAACGCCTTCGCCATCACCTTCGGTGACCGATTCCCGGCCGCCGAGACCTACTGATCAACCCCGCCGGAAACACCGTTGGCGAGACAGTCCC
>NZ_BAAAYN010000139.1 GCF_039536245.1 Cryptosporangium minutisporangium
CTCGGCCGTGCCGGGTATGACGCCGCCCGCCGATCCGTACCTGCTGATCGCGGCGCTCTACTGCGCGGCGCTGTTCGCGCCGAGCGGTGCCTGGCTGCTCTGGGGCTACCCGAGCTGGGAGACGATGCACGTCGGGGACTACGACACGATCCCGGCATGGCTGGTCGCGCTGTTCGCGGCGACCAATACGACGCAGGGCGTGCTCGGCTACCTGGTCACCCGCCGGCTGCTCCGAACCGGCCGGCTTCGGCTGGCGGCGTTCCAGCTGGTCGCCGCGTACTTCGGGATGTTCTTCATCCTCGTCCACGGGTGGGACGGCCGGGGTTACGAGCGGTTCTTCTCCGAGACCCGGGCGGACTTCCGGACCTGGGACAGCCGCCCGGTGCTCACCCAGGTGGCCGACTGGGTCGGCTCCGGCGTGGCGCTGACGCTCTACGGCATGGGCGTCGTGCTGCTGCCGGTGATGTTCTGGCTCTACGTGCGGTGGCACCGGGCCGGCCGCCGACTGGTCGGGCAGCCGGCCGGTGCCGCGCCGTCGTGGGCGTTCTTCGGCACCGTGCACGCGCTGATCTGGCTCGGTGGCCTCGGCGTGGCGATCGCCGCCAGCG
>NZ_BAAAYN010000140.1 GCF_039536245.1 Cryptosporangium minutisporangium
TTTCTTCCTCCTGACGCTGTTTTACCTGTGCCGGGGTAAGAACATCTGTCACCGACACATAAACCGGCTTCTGTCCGGTCTCTTTCGGGAAACGAATAACGGCCTCACGGGAGTTACCACCGGCTGTAAAACCAGCCGGACGTGAATCACCTTTTTCAGCAACAATGCCTTTTGGCGGGGCTTTCGCTGTCGGAACACCTTTCGGTACGCTCACCTGCAGAGACGGGAGACCCGGAATCGACACACTGAATACCCCCGGACGTTTTGTCGGTTTCGCATCCACCACAGGGACACTCATTGGCCGACCTGCGACAACCGCAATATGCTGCCGCTCATCCTTCACCACATCCACAACCCGTTGTCTGACACGAACCGTCGCCTGGTCCAGTGGTAAAGTACTTGCCGGAGTCTCCGTCACCGCATCGGCCGGTAATGACGTCATAATTTTTGACATCATTTTCGGATCATCTTTTGCAATCTCAGAAGGCAGCACACCGTAGATCGCAATCCCCCACAGACCAAACTTAAACGGCCCCTTCAGGGCAGCCAGCACATCAGCAACGGCGGCCGACAACGCATCGCCGGAAACTGATAAAGCCAGTCCTTCAGCC
>NZ_BAAAYN010000141.1 GCF_039536245.1 Cryptosporangium minutisporangium
GCTGCCATAACCATGAGTGATAACACTGCTGCCAACTTACTTCTGACAACGATCGGAGGACCGAAGGAGCTAACCGCTTTTTTGCACAACATGGGGGATCATGTAACTCGCCTTGATCGTTGGGAACCGGAGCTGAATGAAGCCATACCAAACGACGAGCGTGACACCACGATGCCTGCAGCAATGGCAACAACGTTGCGCAAACTATTAACTGGCGAACTACTTACTCTAGCTTCCCGGCAACAATTAATAGACTGGATGGAGGCGGATAAAGTTGCAGGACCACTTCTGCGCTCGGCCCTTCCGGCTGGCTGGTTTATTGCTGATAAATCTGGAGCCGGTGAGCGTGGGTCTCGCGGTATCATTGCAGCACTGGGGCCAGATGGTAAGCCCTCCCGTATCGTAGTTATCTACACGACGGGGAGTCAGGCAACTATGGATGAACGAAATAGACAGATCGCTGAGATAGGTGCCTCACTGATTAAGCATTGGTAACTGTCAGACCAAGTTTACTCATATATACTTTAGATTGATTTAAAACTTCATTTTTAATTTAAAAGGATCTAGGTGAAGATCCTTTTTGATAATCTCATGACCAAAATCCCTTAACGTGAGTTTTCGTTCCAC
>NZ_BAAAYN010000142.1 GCF_039536245.1 Cryptosporangium minutisporangium
GGAATCCGGCGGGCAGCCTCCGGCGCCGAGCCGGACTCGCCGATCACCTCGATGTCGCCGCTGGATTCGAGGAGCGCGACCAGGCCGCGGCGGACGACTTCGTGGTCGTCGAGGAGGAAGACCCGGATCATGCTCCGTTCCTACACCGTAGGAGCCCGAAAGGCTGCGAGTACGCCCACTTCGTTCGCCCCGCTGCGCGACGGCGACCAACCCGGCCGGACTAGGCTCTGCCCGGCGGGCAGGCTGCGCGGGGAGGGTGAACGGTGACCGACACCGGGAACGGTGATCTAGGCGTCGGCCCGGAAGGGCCGGTGCCGTCTCTGCAGCGACTCCGGCTGGATACCCTGCTCCGCGAGCTCGTGACCCGGGCCGAGGACCTGCTGGAAACCCAGTCCCGGCTGCACCGGCTGCTCGATGCCGTGGTCTCGATGGCCAGCGATCTGAGCCTGCCGGACACGCTTCGGCGGATCGTGGAGCTCTCGGCCGAACTCGCCGGTGCGCGTTACGCGGCGCTCGGGGTCATCGGACCGGAGCGGTTGCTGGTGGAGTTCATCACGGTGGGGCTCGACACCGAGACCCGGATCGCGATCGGCGATCTGCCGCACGGCAAGGGAATCCTCGGCCTGCTGATCAACGACCC
>NZ_BAAAYN010000143.1 GCF_039536245.1 Cryptosporangium minutisporangium
GGGCTGGTACCCCGACAGTACAGCACGGGAGGTCGGACGACATTGTTAGGGATTAGCAAGCGGGGCAACAAAAAGATCCGAACTTTGTTGGTTCAGTGTGCCAGGGTATTCATACAAAAACTGGAACACCAGTCTGGCAAATTGGCCGATTGGGTCAGGGATTTACTGTGCCGGAAAAGCAACTTTGTCGTCACTTGTGCTCTGGCAAACAAGCTGGCCAGAATAGCCTGGGCACTGACGGCGCGACAGCAAACTTACGAAGCATAAAGGCAGAAATACACCAGTTTAAACAATCATTCATCTGGTTTTGCGAATACTGATATTGATGATACTAACGGCCCACCGGCCTGTTGAGGAACCTGTAAAACGGAAAGGCTCATTGAAGCCGTATATTTTCTGGAGGTTCATCAGGCGCGGAACTCATCGAGGCGCGGGAATAAAATCCCATTCAGACGCCGGATAGATTCAAGCAAGCCAACTTGTCGTCAAAATCGGTGTTGCAAAAACGGGAGTGACCATAGATTCCGTTTTCTGAGGCGACCCCCACATAGAGACCTTCCCGGTCATTCACTTTGTAGAGTTTGTCCCTGGGCTTGAGATTGCGCAGCTTGGTATCGGTCAGCATGTACCTTGTCCTTCTTCG
>NZ_BAAAYN010000144.1 GCF_039536245.1 Cryptosporangium minutisporangium
AGCCCCACCGCACCCGCGAGCCCGGTGGCCACCGCGTTCCGCGTCACCAAGGGAGCCGGCCGGCCCGTCGTCGCCGGTACGTCGGTCTCGCTCCAGGGCACGCTGACCGCCACCCGGACCGGCGCCCAGCTGGGCAGTGCCCCCGCCGAGGTCTGCGTCCGGACCGCACCGGCGGCGACATTCCGCTGCACCGCGACCACCACCTCGCTCGGCGGTGTCGTGGCCTGGAACGGCACGCCGACGGCGAGCACGTGGGTCTACCTGAGCCACCCGGCGACCGCCACCACGAAGGCGTCCCGCACCGCCACGGTCGCGTTCCCGGTCGTCTCCCGGGTGACGCTCCGCGCCGGGACCGGAACGGTGACCGCGACCGTCGGCCCGGCCGCCGGCCAGGTCGTCAAGCTCGACCGCTTGACCGGCAAGACCTGGACGCTGGTCACCGGTAAGACCGTCTCCCGGGCCGGGCAGGCGTCGTTCACCAAGCTGAAGGCCGGAACCTACCGGGTGCGGATCGCGGCCACCTCGTCCACGGTCGCGTCGACGAGCAGCGGGTTCCGGGTGCGCTGACCGACACCCGGCACCAGCAGCGGCACCGACCGGCCGAGCGGACCCCGGGCCGGGAGGAAGATCGCGACGCCGAGCGCGATCGCCAGCGCACCACCGATCCACC
>NZ_BAAAYN010000145.1 GCF_039536245.1 Cryptosporangium minutisporangium
CTGTGGGTTGAGCACCGGGACAAAGGGCGGCTGGAGCTGAACTTCCTGATCCCGAACACGGAGCTGCTGACCGGCAGACGTCTCCAGCCGTATTACGACCGCGCCGACCGTCCGCGCATTGATGCCTGGCAGACCATAGTGAACGGCAGACTGGGGCTGCACGACCCGAACGCGCCGGAAAACCGGCGGGCGCTGGTTACACCGTCCGCGCTGCCGGAAGCGAAGCAGGAAGCCGCCCAGGCGATTACGCGCGGCCTACTTTCCCTTGCCTCATCCGGGGAGCTGAAAACCCGTCAGGACGTCACTGAGGCGCTGGAAAGTGCGGGTTTTGAGGTGGTGCGCACCACGAAAAGCAGCATCAGCATTGCCGACCCTGACGGGGGGCGAAACATCCGACTGAAGGGAGCCATCTATGAACAGTCTTTTAACGCTGGCGAAGGACTTAGAGCAGAAATCGAAAGCGCAGCAGCAGACTACCGGCGAGATGCTGAAAGCCGCATTCAGCGAGCACGAGAAGTCTGTCAGAGCGGAACTGAGCGAAAGCGAGAAGAGAATCAGCGCCGCCATCCTCGACCACGACCGGAAGCTGTCCTCAGCCATGAGCCAACGCACGAAAGGGATGCTGCGTATGATCAGCCAGACGTGGCTGACCATAGTCCTGGTCTCCGCGCTACTGATCGCCTCGAGCGCGGGCATTCTGTGGTGGCAGGGGCAACAGATACTCGACAACTACACGACCATCCAGGAACAGAAGAGCACGCAGGCCATGCTTTCAGAGAAGAACAACGGCGTCCAGCTCACGACCTGCGGGGAGGAGAGACGCCGC
>NZ_BAAAYN010000146.1 GCF_039536245.1 Cryptosporangium minutisporangium
GGCACTGTTGCAAAGTTAGCGATGAGGCAGCCTTTTGTCTTATTCAAAGGCCTTACATTTCAAAAACTCTGCTTACCAGGCGCATTTCGCCCAGGGGATCACCATAATAAAATGCTGAGGCCTGGCCTTTGCGTAGTGCACGCATCACCTCAATACCTTTGATGGTGGCGTAAGCCGTCTTCATGGATTTAAATCCCAGCGTGGCGCCGATTATCCGTTTCAGTTTGCCATGATCGCATTCAATCACGTTGTTCCGGTACTTAATCTGTCGGTGTTCAACGTCAGACGGGCACCGGCCTTCGCGTTTGAGCAGAGCAAGCGCGCGACCATAGGCGGGCGCTTTATCCGTGTTGATGAATCGCGGGATCTGCCACTTCTTCACGTTGTTGAGGATTTTACCCAGAAACCGGTATGCAGCTTTGCTGTTACGACGGGAGGAGAGATAAAAATCGACAGTGCGGCCCCGGCTGTCGACGGCCCGGTACAGATACGCCCAGCGGCCATTGACCTTCACGTAGGTTTCATCCATGTGCCACGGGCAAAGATCGGAAGGGTTACGCCAGTACCAGCGCAGCCGTTTTTCCATTTCAGGCGCATAACGCTGAACCCAGCGGTAAATCGTGGAGTGATCGACATTCACTCCGCGTTCAGCCAGCATCTCCTGCAGCTCACGGTAACTGATGCCGTATTTGCAGTACCAGCGTACGGCCCACAGAATGATGTCACGCTGAAAATGCCGGCCTTTGAATGGGTTCATGTGCAGCTCCATCAGCAAAAGGGGATGATAAGTTTATCACCACCGACTATTTGCAACAGTGCCCATTTGAGCATATGTGGAGTACATTAAAATCTGGC
>NZ_BAAAYN010000147.1 GCF_039536245.1 Cryptosporangium minutisporangium
CAGCCGTCCTCGCCGTCGCGCTGCTCATCGGCTTCGTGTGGGTCGAGAGCCGGGTCCCGCACCCGCTGGTCCGGCTGAGCATCTTCCGGGTCGGCTCGATCGTGCGGGCCAACGCCAGCATCGTCGCGCTGATGGGGTCGTACATCAGCTTCCAGTTCATGATGACGTTGTACCTGCAGGACGTGCTGCACTGGTCGCCGCTGCGGATGGCGCTGGCACTCCTCCCGGCCGGGCTGCTCGTCGCGTTCGGCTCGCCGTTCATGGGTCGGCTGATCGACCGCTACGGAACTTCGCCGCTGATCGTCACCGCGATGGTCTCGCTCAGCAGCGGCTACCTGTGGTTCCTCGCGACCGCGGGCAGCCGGCCCGGATACCTGGTCACCGTGCTCCCGGCGATGCTGTTGCTGGGCGGCGGTTTCGCGTTCGGGTTCAGCTCGATCATGGCCCAGGCGACGGACGGCATCGACGACTCGGAACAGGGACTGGCCTCCGGTCTGGTGCAGTCCTCCGGTCAGGTCGGCACCGCGCTGGTGCTGGCCGTGGTCACCGCGCTGATCGCGTCCGCTAGCACCGCGGCCTCCGGTGACTTCACGCCGTTCCGGCCCGGCGTCAACCTCGTCACCGGGGTGGCCGTGGCTGGGCTGCTGCTCAACGTCGTGACGCTGCTGACCGCTCGCCGGAATCGCCGACCGGTCGCCGCCGAGAGCGCGGCTCGGTGAAACCTCGGCCCTGCCGGCCCGACCCTGCCCTCGCCGGCAGGGGTCGGTGGCCGGCAGGGCCCGGTCGCCGAGCGACGAGAAAGCCGGTTGCACGATCACCGGGGCGGCGAGCTAGGCTAGAGCTACCGACGCGGGGTGGAGCAGCTCGGTAG
>NZ_BAAAYN010000148.1 GCF_039536245.1 Cryptosporangium minutisporangium
GAACGTCGAGTACGTGGTCAGCGCTCCGCAGAATCCGGTACCGAGCAGAGCGGTCACGGCCGGAGCGGCCGGCAGCCCCGCGAGGAACCCGAGCAGCAGCGATCCGACGACGTTGACCGTGAACGTGCCCCAGGGAAACACCGTGTGGTGACGCGCCTGGACCGCTCGATCGGTGAGGTACCGCAACGGCGCACCGACGGCCGCGCCGAGCGCTACCAGGAGCACGGTCACCGGCCGGCGCCCCGTCGCCGCGAGACCAACCAGGCGGTCCCCGATACACCGATCCACACCGCGACCAGAGCCCCGACCACGGTCGCGAGGAAGTAGGCCAGCGCGACGCCGACCGCGCCCGCGGTGGCCGCGTGCCCCACGTCGACGACGTAGGTGGAGAACGTGGTGAAGCCGCCGAGCACGCCCACGCCGAGGAACGGCCGCAGCAGCCGCTGATCCCGGAACACCTCGGTCACCAGCACCATCAGGACGCCGATGAGCAGGCAGCCCGACACGTTGGTGACCAGCGTGGCCCACGCGAACTCGTCCGACCGGTGCGGCCACGCGGTCGCGAGCCCGTAGCGCGCGAGCGCACCCACCAAGCCCCCCGCGGAGATCGCCGCCAGCACCGGCCCGAGTTTCTCCTCCGGCTCCCCAGGCACAGCAGCACCGTAGCTCGCCTACCTGCTGAGCAGGCTGATCGAGACCAGCCCCGGGTAGAGCGCGAACAGCACGGTGACCGGCAACACGAGGAAGACGACCGGGACCATCATCGCGATCTCCCGCCGTCCCCCGGTCGCCAGCAGCGCTCGTTTCCCGGCTTCTCGGGCGTCCGCGGCCTGGGCTCGGAGCACTTCGGCGAGCGGTGTGCCTCGATCGAGCGCGATCACGATGCCGTCCACGAACCGCACCAGCGGCTCCGACGCCGACCGGGCTCCCAGCCCTTCGAGCGCGGTGACCAAGCCGACTCCCGACCGGCTCTCGTCCACGACCCGGGTCAGTTCGCGACCCAGCTCGCCCCGGCTGACCAGGGCCACCCGGCGCAGCGCGGCCGCCGGCGCCTCCCCGGCGGTCACGGCCAGCGCGAGCAGCTCGGCGACCACCGGCAGTTCGGCGCGCAGCACCTCGGTACGACGTCGCACCCGGACCGACAGCCACCAGTCCGGCCCCAGCCCTCCGGCGAGCGCGCC
>NZ_BAAAYN010000149.1 GCF_039536245.1 Cryptosporangium minutisporangium
GACTGGCCTTGACCCGTTTCGGCGGACAGGTTCGGTGTGGTGATTACGCTGCCCGGCCGGAGAGTAGCGGGCCGGAGGCACCGGTTTCGTAGTCGGCGGGGCTGAGATAGCCGAGGGCGGAATGCCGGCGGCGCGTGTTGTACCAGCCCTCGATGTATTCGAATATGGCCTGACGTGCGGAGATGCGGGTCGGCCAGGGCCTGCGGTGGAGTAGTTCGGTTTTGATCGTGGCGAAGAATGATTCGGCGACGGCGTTGTCCCAGCACTGCCCACGGCGGCCGAGGGAGAGCCGGATCCCGTGCGCTGCGGCCAGCCGGGCGTGCTGAGAGCTGGTGTATTGGCAGCCGCGGTCGGAGTGGAACAGCAGACCCGGGGCGGGCCGGCGCCGGTTGAGGGCGTCGGTCAGAGCGGCGTCGACGAGGTCGGTGCGCAGATGATCGGCGACCGCCCAGCCCACGACGCGGCGGGACGCCAGATCGATCACGGTGGCCAAATAGAGCCACCCTTCCCACGTGTTGACGTAAGTGATGTCGCCGCACCAGCGCTGGTCCGCGGCGGCCGGGTCGACGGTGAAGTCCCGGCCGACCAGGTCCGGGCGGGCCGGTGCGGCCGGATCCGGGGTCGTGGTGGTGCGCCAGCGGTGCGGGGATTTGCCGCGCATACCGGCTGCGCGCATCAGCCGGGCGATGCGTTTGCGGCCGTGCCGCTGCCCGGTCGCGGCCAGTTCGGCGTGGATCCGCGGCGCTCCATAGGTGCCCTTGGACGTCTCGTGGATGTCGGTGATCTCGTCGGTGAGTGCCTGGTCGACGCGGTCGCGGTCGGAGGGCTCGTCGCGTTGGTGCTGGTAGTAGGCGGACCGGGAGACCTTCAGTAGCTCGCACGCACGTTTGACGTTGTGCTGGCCGGCTTGCTCCGCCTCGATGAACGGGTAGACGTTCACCGGGTCTCCTTCGCGAAGAAAGCCGTGGCCCGTTTGAGGACCTCGACGTCCTCACGCAACCGGCGGTTCTCTCGCCGCAGCTGCGCGAGTTCGGCTTTCTCGTCGCTGGTCAACCCGTCGTCGCGGGCGCCGGCGTCCCGATCGGCCTGGACGACCCATTGCCGGACCGCGGTCTCGGTCAGATCAAAGTCTTTAGCGATCTGCCCGACCGACCGGTCACCGCGCTGACACAGCTCGACGATCTCGGCTTTGAACTCCGGCGTGAACGACCGCCGCGTCCGAGGCCGCTTCTTTCCCATGTGCTCCATGATGCGCGACATCCTCCCGGAGCCGGTCGGCTCCTGATCTTGGATGTCCGCCGAAGCGGGTCAGGCCCAG
>NZ_BAAAYN010000150.1 GCF_039536245.1 Cryptosporangium minutisporangium
ACCGATGGTCACCGGGTCGAGCCAACCCCGCTGCGGCGCGGTGACCACGGTGTAGACGGCGAGCAGCATGCCGCCGACGAGAGTGACCGCACCGACCAGGTCGTGGCCGCCCTCGGAGGCTCGCTTGTCCCGCGGGATGAGCGCGTAACCGGCGGCCAGCGCGCCCAGAGCGAGGGGCACCGGTACCAGGAAGGTCCAGCGCCAGCCCAAGCTGGTCAGCAGGCCGCCGAGGATCAGCCCGGAGGAGTACCCGCTGGCGCCGAAGACGGTGAAGATCGACAGCGCCCGGTTGCGCGCGGGCCCTTCGGCGAACGTGGTGGTCAGGATGCTCATCGCCGTCGGTGCGGTGAACGCGGCGGCCAGGCCCTTGATGAACCTGGTGGCGATCAACAGCGTGCCGTCGTCGACGAGGCCGCCGACCAGCGACGCCACGGTGAAAACGCCGAGCGCGATCAGGAAGACCCGACGGCGGCCGAGGAGGTCGGCGGTGCGCCCGCCCAGGAGGAGTAGGCCGCCGTAGCCGAGCACGTAGCCGTTGACGATCCATTGCAGGGAGGTGGTGGACAAGCCGAGTTCGGAGCCGATCGAGGGCAGCGCTACGCCGACCATCGAGACGTCGAGGCCATCGAGGAAAAGAACCGTGCACAGCACCGCGAGCACGCCCCAGAGCCGGGGCGTCCAGCGCTGTTCCGCGGCAGGCGTGCCGGATGGCTGCGCCGCGGACTGCGTCAGGGAATCGGTGAGAGTCACGGAGGGGACGGTAGATGCTTGTGCATCTAATGTCCAAGCACATAATTCAGGCGCATATATTTCCCGCGCATGAACTCGCCGAACCGGGGTAGGATGCCCGACATGGAGCCGGAGACTGACCTCGTCGAGCGCTGGCGATCGCTCCTGACCTGCTACAACGAGATCGCGTGCCACCTCGAGCGAGCGCTGCAGGATTCCCACGGGCTGACCCTGAGCGAGTACGAGACGCTGGATCGTCTCACCACACAGGAGTGTGACAAGCGCCGCATGCAGGAACTCGCCGAGACGATGTACCTGAGCCAGAGCGCCCTGTCCCGCACGGTGGGCCGCCTGGTCAACACCGGCTTGGTCGAGCGCACCCACTGCGAGGTCGATCGACGAGGCGTGTTCGTCAAGATCACCGACGTCGGGCGGCAGCGGTACGAAGAGGCCCGCAAGACGCACCTCGCCGTACTGGCCGAGCACCTTCAGCCCGCTCCGGTCTAACGGCTCGCCGGTCCCGCGGCCGCGCGGGTCCCGCGGCTCCGCAGGGAATGCGAAAGGCCCCGGTGCGAGCACCGGGGCCTTTCGAGGTGGTAGCGGGGGCAGGATTTGAACCTGCGACCTCTGGGTTATGAGCCCAGCGAGCTACCGAGCTGCTCCACCCCGCG
>NZ_BAAAYN010000151.1 GCF_039536245.1 Cryptosporangium minutisporangium
CGGTGAGTAGTGAGTTTTCGGCGGCGGCGATGTGTGCGCTGTGGTGTCCACGGACGCCGCCGATGAGTTCGTAGGCGGCTTCTTGTCCGGCGGAGGTGAGTCCTTGGCCGTCGCCGAGGAGCCAGTCGGTGAGGCTGGTGGGGTTGTCCAGGGCGTAGGTGACGCCGGAGGCGGTGAGTGCGCCGATGCCTTCGCCGGTGGTGTTGATGAGGGTGCCGTCGTGTCCGCGGGTGACGGCGTTGCCGACGCCGCCGGTGATGGCTTCTTCGGCGGTCATGTTGAGTAGTCCGGGTCGGCCCCATTCGTCGTTGAGCAGGACGATGGAGTCTTGGTGGCCGGCGGCGACCATGTAGGCCATTGAGGAGCCGACTTCTTTGAGTGCGCCGCGGGCGCCTTGCAGGGCGCCGTCGAACACGTATTTGGCGCCGTGTTGGGCGATCGCGGCGGCTTGTTGGCGGCCGGTCATCCGGGCGAACCGGTCCGCGGCCTCGCGGCGGGCTTGGTCGGCGGCTTGGTTGGTGGCTTGGCGGGCGGCGATCGCGGCGGTGCGGGCGGCCGCGGCGTCGGGTGCTTGCCGGGCGATCCGGTCCAGATCAGCGAACCGGGACAGCCCGCCGCCGCGGGTCGCGGCCCGGCCGGCGTTGTGCCGGACCAGCCGGGTTCCGAGGTCGGTCATCGCCCGCCCTGGATAGCGCAGCGCCCGCGAGCCGAGGGTCGACAGGGGTGGGGGGTGGCGGACGGCGCGCCACACGTTCGGCGGAACGCTGCGGGTGCGGCGCAGCAGGTCGCGGACGTGGACCGGGAGCCGCCGGATCGGCGCTCCACCCGGAGTACGCACGAACGGCGACGCGGACCTACCGACGTCCAGGGCGGCGCGGGGCAGTTTGGTGAAGGCGGCTTTGGTGCCGTGCTGGGCCAGTTCCTGCATCAGTTCCCGGGCGGCTTTGGCGATGCCGGCGCGGGCGGCGGCGTAGGCGGCGCCGACTCCGATCGTGGAGAGGCCGAAGGATTGGACCAGGGTCATGATCGCGGCGAACAGCGCCATCGCCAGATCGAACAGATCCCACAACGCCATCAGCTTCATGAACTCGAACGAGTTGCCCGACGCCCGGACCATCTCGGTGAGTGAGGCTTGGGACTCGGTGGCGTTCGCGGCGACTTTCATGTGCCGGATGTATTTCTGCCGGTAGGCCGCGGCGCCGCCGTCCTGCCCGCCGAGGAACGTCATCATCACTTCGGCGCCGACCGGACCGACCTGCTGCTGATAAGCGGCCAGCAGATTCGTCAGCTCCAGCCGCAAATCCGCCAGCCGATACATCTCCAGTTCATCACCCTCAGGGATCTGAACCAGAAACTCCATCACCGAACCGAGCGTCCCCGGTAACCACTCCTCGAACTGACGGAAACACTCCAACAAATCATCCAGCGCCTCATGGAAGGAACCGGACATCCGGCCACCCTCCCCGC
>NZ_BAAAYN010000152.1 GCF_039536245.1 Cryptosporangium minutisporangium
CCAACGAGATGAGCCGCTCGATCTCCGAGGCCTCGACCGGATCGATGAGCATCGCCGACAACATCGCCAGCGTGGCGGCCGCGGCACAGACCACCAGCGCGACCGTGGGCACCACCCAGCAGTCGGCCGAGGAACTGGCCCGGATGTCGTCCGACCTGCAGGCCCTGGTGAGCCGCTTCCGGGTCTGAGGAAACGGGCAGGCATGACCTCCGGCCCCACCGGGTACCAGAGAGCCAGAGCTGGCTACCAGAGGAAGGTCACCATGCTGAAGCAACTGCTCCAGGGCGCTGTACTCAAGCGTCTCGCTGCCAAGACGCCGATGGGAGCGGCGGCGATGATCGGTGGGAGCTGGTACTTGAGGCACCGCAAGGCGAAGAAGGCACAGCAGGCCGGCATGGCACGCTGACGCCGCTGACCGGGGCCGGGCACGGTATTCCGTGCCCGGCCCCGGCGTGTCAGGTGACCGTCACCGGGTGCCGCACCACCGCGTCGAACAGGTACCCGAGCGTGTTGAGCGGCGTCGCGGTCGGCTGGGTCGCCCCGGTCGAATCGCTGGCTCGGGCGAGCAGCTGCACGGCGCCCGCGTGCTCCGGACGCCACGGCAGGTCCCACCGCACCCAGCGTCCGGTCGCGCCCGGATCGCGCAGCGTAGCTCGCCGCCAGCTGTCTCCGCCGTCGACGCTGACTTCGACCGTGCGCACGGCGCCGCGCCCGGACCAGGACCGTCCGGTCAGCCGGTGGGTCCGCCCGGCGGCCAGCTGCGCATTCCAGCCGAGCTCGAACGCGCTCTTGGTGACCTGCCGGGTCAGCGGTGCGGAGCCCTCCGCCGGGTGCCCGGGGCCGAACAGCCGGTAGAACTCGGTGTCCCAGGGGGAGGAGAGCGGCGTCGCGGACACCTCGATGTCGCCGAGCCACTTGATCGACGCGATGCCGATCCAGGACGGGACGACCAGCCGCACCGGGAACCCGTGGTCGGCCGGCAACCGCTCACCGTTCATCCCGTACGCGAGAATCACGTCGTCGAGGGCCTTCCCGACCGGCAGGACCCGCCGGACGCGCCCCAGGTTGACGCCGCCGGTGACGAAGTCGGCGTCCAGCCCTCGGGGGAGCAGGTCGACCGCGGCGCCGGTGAGGCCGGCCTTCTCCAGCACGGTGGAGAGGCGGACGCCGCGCCACCGGGCGACCCCTACCCCGCCGAGCTTCCAAGCGGTTCCCGACACGGCCTGGCCCTGCTGCGTGGTGAAGAAGCTCCGGCCGTTCCCGGCGCACTCGATCGCGGTGGACACGGTCACCGCGGGCAGGTCCAGCAGCTGCCGGTAGGTGAACGTCACCGCGGACTCGAGCGTCGGCGCGCCGCGCAGCCCGGAGCCGAAGACGCGGAGGCGCCAGGTCCGCGCGTCGATGGTCGGCGTCGCGGTGTGGTTGCGGACGAAGAACCGCTCGTTCGGCGTGTAGTAGCCGGTGCCGGCCAGCGCGTCGAAGCGGGTTTCGGCGTTCGTTCCGAACACCGTGAACCACTCCGCGGGGAGCGGTTTGCGGATCGGTGACGGCGCCGTCGGGGTTGGCGTCGCGCTGGGTGCGGACGACGTCGGGCTCGGCGCCGGTAGGGCGGACGCGGGGGAGCCGGCCGCCAGCGCGGCGGGAACGGCCAGCGCGGCGCCGCCGGTAGCGCGGAGTACGCCGCGCCGGGTCATCGAGGCCATCGGGCACACCTCCGGTCGGGAAGCGGGAGTGACGCCGACTCTATCTTCCCGACCTGTTCGGTGGGGTTAATCGCTTGTCCCGCGAGGTTCAACTACGGAGCGCGATTCACCAATCACTCCTTGCAACCGGAGTGCAACTGAGCGGCACCCGAATCCGCACCCGAACGGGCAGAAGCTCATTTCTGTCGGACCGGAACGGCCCCGCTGCGGGAGCGGACGCGGCCGGCAACCGACCGTAAGAACACAAGGGGGACTGCATGACGACGACTACTCCGGCTTCGCCGACCCGCCTCTCCGAGCGGGAACTCGACGCGTTGGTGCGCGAGCACCTGGCGCTGGTCGGCCACCTCGTCCGC
>NZ_BAAAYN010000153.1 GCF_039536245.1 Cryptosporangium minutisporangium
GTCGAACGTCGCGTAGTAGTCGACGTCCGCGGTGTCGCGGATCAGCCGGTCGTACGCGATCACCGCGATGTCCGCGGCGGCGGCCTTCGCCAGCACGTCGGTCAGGGCGGTCGCGCTCACTGCGCCGACGACGAGCGCCCGCGCGCCGCTGTCGATCATCGCCTCCACCTGGCTGACCTGCTTCGCGACGTCGTCGTCCGCGTACTGCAGTTCGGTGGTGTAGCCCATCCGGTCGAACTCGTACTCCAGGTTCTCGCCGTCGAGGATCCACCGCGCGGACACCGTCGTCGGCAACGCCAGTCCGATCCGGCCACGATCCGCGGCAGCGCCCTGGTCGCTGTCCTCGGCCGCGTCCGAGCACCCGACCGCCGCGGTGACGAGCGCGATGACCAGCACCGACAGCCGCACGAACCGCGGGAAACCCATCTGTGCCCTCCCGGGACGCGACAGTGCTCTACCCTGCCCGTTCGGTCAGGCCCCGCCCGACTTGAGACAAATGAAACCTGGGTCAGGAGTGACAGAGTTCGATAGCTTGGCCCGCAACTGACCACCACGCGCGGGACGGTTCGCCGAATGCCGATCGACCAATCCGAGATCACTGATCCGGCGCCGACGTCGGGAGGGGCGCCGACCCCACCGGACGACACGGACGCCGAGTCCCCGACCACCGGGCCACCCCGGCGACGGCGAATCCTGATCGGGGTCGCGGCCGGCGTCGTCGTCTGCCTGTTACTGGGTCTGCTCGGCGGTTGGGCGGCGTACGCCTCGATCGACCTGCCGGCGGTCCCCGCGCCGAACGAGGCCACTCGGATCCAGTACTCCGACGGGGGCACGTTCGCGGCGTTCGCCAGCAAGAACCGGACCTCGGTCAGCCTCGGAAATGTTCCGGAGCACGCGCAGGACGCCGTCCTCGCCGCGCGCGATCCCGACTTCTACCGCTCCGGCGGCTCCGCGCCCGGCGCCATCGTCCGGGCGGCCCGTGCTCTGGTCACCGGCGGCGGCGGCGAATCGCTCACCGAGCAGTACGTCCGCGTGGTCTTCGCCGAGGGCCCCGGCCGGAGCGCACACGCACGGACCACCGTCCTGGCCCACAAGCTGAACGAGCGGTGGAGCAAGGAACAGATCCTGAAGGCGTACCTAAACACCGTGTACTTCGGACGCGGCGCGTGGGGCATCCAGGCGGCCTCGGAGGCGTACTTCCGGACCGACGTCTCCAAGCTCACGGTCGCTCAGGCCGCCGTGCTCGCCGCGGTGATCGCCGACCCGAAGCAGGATCCGCGCTCCGACCCCGGCGACGCGAAGCGCCGCTGGACCGTCGTACTCGACACGATGGTCGACCGCGGCACGCTGAACGCTGCCGAACGGGACGCGCAGGAGTACCCGGCGGTACTCGATGCCGCGCCGCGCTCGGACGCGTGGAAGGGCGGCACGAGCGGCGTACTCGGTCAACGGATCGAAAGCGAGCTCAAGAAGATCGGCTTCAGCACCCTGGACATCGCCACCGGCGGTCTGACCGTCAAGACGACGATCAGCAGCAAGGCGCAGGCCGCGGCAGTGCGGGCCGCGAGCACTCACGTGAAGCCCGGCAGCGAGGGCGAGACCGCGGTGGTGTCGATCGATCCGCGGACCGGGGCGGTCAGGGCCTACGTCGGCGGTGACCGGGGCTACGGCAACGCCGACCTGGCGTCGGCGGTCGCGAGCCACCCGGCTGGCGCGTCGTTCGAGCCGTACGCCTTGGCGACCGCGATCACCCAGGGCTACAGCATCGACTCACTGTGGAACGGCACCTCGGGGCAGGTCTTCGAAGACGCCGCGAAGCCGGTCACGAACGCCGGCGGCGACAGCTCGTGCGGTCCCCGCTGTTCGTTGACCGCGGCCACCGTGAAGTCGGTGAACACCGTCTACTGGGCGCTGACCCGGGAGGTCGGGGCGGCAAAGGTGGCCAGAACGGCGGAGAAGGCGGGCATCCGCACGCTGGACGGCCAGCCGATCCCGCAGCAGCTCGACCAGAGCGTCGACTCGTCGCTCGGACTGGGGCGGTACAGCGTCTCGGTGCTCGACCAGGCGGCGGCGTACACCACGATCGCGAACAACGGCGTCTATCGCGAGCCACACCTCATCGACCGGGTGCTCGACTCGGACGGGACCGTGATGTGGGACAGCGCCACGCACGCTTCGCGCACCGGAGAGGCGTGGTCCCGTTCGGTCGGTCGGGACGTGTCCTACGTCCTCCAGCAGGCGTACGACGCCGACCCGGCGGTCCGGATCGGCCGCCCGGCGGCGATCAAGTCCGGCGGCCTACGCGACCCGCAGGGGAGGTCGGACGCGTGGCTGGCCGGGTACACGCCGCAGCTGGCGACCGTGGTCTGGGTCGGCAGCCGGATCCCGGAGCGGGGGAAGACCAGCGGTTCGACCGACGTCCGCGGCTCGAGTGTCCCGGGCGCGATCTGGCGCGACTACATGGTCGCGGCGCTGAAATCGCAGCCGGTGGAGAAGTTCGCGCCACCGGCCCGCGTCGGCGACAAGCCGGGCAACGCCCGCTGACGGCTGAGTCCGCGCGGCCGTCAGCCCGGGCTGACGGCCGCGCGGACTCAGCCGTCAGCGGGCGTTGCCCGGCTTGTCGCCGACGCGGGCCGGTGGCGCGAACTTCTCCACCGGCTGCGATTTCAGCGCCGCGACCATGTAGTCGCGCCAGATCGCGCCCGGGACACTCGAGCCGCGGACGTCGGTCGAACCGCTGGTCTTCCCCCGCTCCGGGATCCGGCTGCCGACCCAGACCACGGTCGCCAGCTGCGGCGTGTACCCGGCCAGCCACGCGTCCGACCTCCCCTGCGGGTCGCGTAGGCCGCCGGACTTGATCGCCGCCGGGCGGCCGATCCGGACCGCCGGGTCGGCGTCGTACGCCTGCTGGAGGACGTAGGACACGTCCCGACCGACCGAACGGGACCACGCCTCTCCGGTGCGCGAAGCGTGCGTGGCGCTGTCCCACATCACGGTCCCGTCCGAGTCGAGCACCCGGTCGATGAGGTGTGGCTCGCGATAGACGCCGTTGTTCGCGATCGTGGTGTACGCCGCCGCCTGGTCGAGCACCGAGACGCTGTACCGCCCCAGTCCGAGCGACGAGTCGACGCTCTGGTCGAGCTGCTGCGGGATCGGCTGGCCGTCCAGCGTGCGGATGCCCGCCTTCTCCGCCGTTCTGGCCACCTTTGCCGCCCCGACCTCCCGGGTCAGCGCCCAGTAGACGGTGTTCACCGACTTCACGGTGGCCGCGGTCAACGAACAGCGGGGACCGCACGAGCTGTCGCCGCCGGCGTTCGTGACCGGCTTCGCGGCGTCTTCGAAGACCTGCCCCGAGGTGCCGTTCCACAGTGAGTCGATGCTGTAGCCCTGGGTGATCGCGGTCGCCAAGGCGTACGGCTCGAACGACGCGCCAGCCGGGTGGCTCGCGACCGCCGACGCCAGGTCGGCGTTGCCGTAGCCCCGGTCACCGCCGACGTAGGCCCTGACCGCCCCGGTCCGCGGATCGATCGACACCACCGCGGTCTCGCCCTCGCTGCCGGGCTTCACGTGAGTGCTCGCGGCCCGCACTGCCGCGGCCTGCGCCTTGCTGCTGATCGTCGTCTTGACGGTCAGACCGCCGGTGGCGATGTCCAGGGTGCTGAAGCCGATCTTCTTGAGCTCGCTTTCGATCCGTTGACCGAGTACGCCGCTCGTGCCGCCCTTCCACGCGTCCGAGCGCGGCGCGGCATCGAGTACCGCCGGGTACTCCTGCGCGTCCCGTTCGGCAGCGTTCAGCGTGCCGCGGTCGACCATCGTGTCGAGTACGACGGTCCAGCGGCGCTTCGCGTCGCCGGGGTCGGAGCGCGGATCCTGCTTCGGGTCGGCGATCACCGCGGCGAGCACGGCGGCCTGAGCGACCGTGAGCTTGGAGACGTCGGTCCGGAAGTACGCCTCCGAGGCCGCCTGGATGCCCCACGCGCCGCGTCCGAAGTACACGGTGTTTAGGTACGCCTTCAGGATCTGTTCCTTGCTCCACCGCTCGTTCAGCTTGTGGGCCAGGACGGTGGTCCGTGCGTGTGCGCTCCGGCCGGGGCCCTCGGCGAAGACCACGCGGACGTACTGCTCGGTGAGCGATTCGCCGCCGCCGCCGGTGACCAGAGCACGGGCCGCCCGGACGATGGCGCCGGGCGCGGAGCCGCCGGAGCGGTAGAAGTCGGGATCGCGCGCGGCGAGGACGGCGTCCTGCGCGTGCTCCGGAACATTTCCGAGGCTGACCGAGGTCCGGTTCTTGCTGGCGAACGCCGCGAACGTGCCCCCGTCGGAGTACTGGATCCGAGTGGCCTCGTTCGGCGCGGGGACCGCCGGCAGGTCGATCGAGGCGTACGCCGCCCAACCGCCGAGCAGACCCAGTAACAGGCAGACGACGACGCCGGCCGCGACCCCGATCAGGATTCGCCGTCGCCGGGGTGGCCCGGTGGTCGGGGACTCGGCGTCCGTGTCGTCCGGTGGGGTCGGCGCCCCTCCCGACGTCGGCGCCGGATCAGTGATCTCGGATTGGTCGATCGGCATTCGGCGAACCGTCCCGCGCGTGGTGGTCAGTTGCGGGCCAAGCTATCGAACTCTGTCACTCCTGACCCAGGTTTCATTTGTCTCAAGTCGGGCGGGGCCTGACCGAACGGGCAGGGTAGAGCACTGTCGCGTCCCGGGAGGGCACAGATGGGTTTCCCGCGGTTCGTGCGGCTGTCGGTGCTGGTCATCGCGCTCGTCACCGCGGCGGTCGGGTGCTCGGACGCGGCCGAGGACAGCGACCAGGGCGCTGCCGCGGATCGTGGCCGGATCGGACTGGCGTTGCCGACGACGGTGTCCGCGCGGTGGATCCTCGACGGCGAGAACCTGGAGTACGAGTTCGACCGGATGGGCTACACCACCGAACTGCAGTACGCGGACGACGACGTCGCGAAGCAGGTCAGCCAGGTGGAGGCGATGATCGACAGCGGCGCGCGGGCGCTCGTCGTCGGCGCAGTGAGCGCGACCGCCCTGACCGACGTGCTGGCGAAGGCCGCCGCCGCGGACATCGCGGTGATCGCGTACGACCGGCTGATCCGCGACACCGCGGACGTCGACTACTACGCGACGTTCGAC